>JAFVRU010000137.1 GCA_017504065.1 Clostridia bacterium | reverse complement strand
TGTCGTTACAATGGTTTCCGCTCGTTATTTGGGTCCTGCGGGTTATGGATTAATCAATTATGCTGCGTCAGTAGTAATGTTTTTCGTTCCTATTATGCAATTGGGGATTAATTCCGTTTTAGTTTCAGAAATTATCAATCATCCAGAAGGAGAAGGGGAGACGTTGGGTACGTCTCTTACAATGAGCTTTATTTCGGGATTGTTATGCATGGTGGGAGTTTTCGCTTTTGTTTCAGTTGCGAATTTTGGCGAAAGGACTACGATAACGGTTTGTACGTTATACAGTATTTTATTGCTTTTCCACGCTATAGATATGATACAATATTGGTTTCAAGCCAAATTGAAGTCTAAATATGTATCCGTAATTATGTTAGTAGCGTATGCAATTACGTCTGCATACAAAATTTTTCTTTTAGTGCAAGGCTTACATGTATATTGGTTTGCTGTTTCACAAGCATTGGACTATTTTTTAATTGCTGTTTCATTACTTATTATTTATAAAAAAGTCGGGGAACAAAAGCTTACTTTTTCAAAATCAGTTATGAAACGGATTTTGTCGCGAAGCAAATTTTATATCATTTCCAATTTAATGGTATCCATTTATACCCAGACGGATAAGATTATGTTAAAGCTTATGATAGGGGATGCGTCGATCGGATATTATTCGGCGGCTTCCGTATGCGCAGGTATGACCAGTTTTGTTTTTGGTGCAATTGTAGAATCGGCCAGTCCACCAATTTTTGAGGCAAAAAGGCAGGGCGATGAAAAATTGTATGAAAAAAACATAACTGTTTTATATTCGATTATTATCTACTTATCTTTAATACAATGTTTACTATTTACATTCTTGTCGCCATTAATTGTAAAAATTCTTTATGGAGTAGAATTTAAGGCTTCTGTTAATATATTGCGAGTGTTGGTTTGGTATACAACATTTTCTTATCTCGGCACTGTTCGCAATATATGGATTTTGTCGGAAAACAAACAAAAATACGTGTGGGGATTAAGTGTAACGAGCGCTTTTATGAATATTGCATTAAATGCGGTGTTTATTCCGATTTGGGGAGTAATGGGAGCGACGGTGGCATCATTGATTACAAATATTTTCATTGGTATTTTTATTAATTTTATTATTCGACCGTTAAGAATAAATAATTATTTTATATGGAAAGCTTTGGATTGTAGGCAGTTGATTCAATATTTAAAGAAATCATAAAATTCTATAGGAGAAACAATCATGAGTCAATTTACAGGGAAAACGTTAATGATCACAGGGGGGACGGGGAGCTTCGGTAACGCCGTTTTGGACCATTTCTTGAAAACGGATATCGGGGAAATCCGCGTTTTCTCGCGCGACGAGAAGAAACAGGACGATATGCGGCACGAATTCCAAGCGAAAATGCCCAAGGAATCGGAAAAAATTAAATTCTATATCGGCGACGTACGCGATATTCAATCGGTGCGGAATGCAATGCACGGCGTCGATTATATCTTCCATGCGGCTGCATTAAAGCAAGTTCCGTCTTGCGAGTTCTTCCCTATGGAAGCGGTAAAAACCAACGTCATCGGTACGGATAACGTCTTGACGGCAGCGATCGAAGAAGGCGTAAAATCCGTCATCTGCTTATCCACCGACAAAGCGGCGTATCCTGTCAACGCAATGGGCATCACCAAAGCCTTGGAAGAACGGGTTGCCGTAGCCAAATCCCGTACGGTCAGCCCCGAAAAAACAAAAATTTGTTGTACCCGTTACGGCAATGTTATGTGCTCGCGCGGGAGCGTGATTCCGCTTTGGATCGATCAGATCCGTAACGGGCAGCCGATTACTCTTACCGACCCGAATATGACGCGGTTTATCATGTCCCTTGAAGAAGCGGTCGATCTCGTCTTGTTCGCTTTCGAAAACGGGGAGAGCGGGGATATTCTCGTGCAAAAAGCGCCCGCATGTACCATTCAAACGCAAGCGGAAGCCGTATGCGAACTGTTCGGTGGCGACAAGAACAATATCCGCGTGATCGGGATTCGGCACGGCGAAAAAACGTATGAAACGCTGCTCACGAACGAAGAATGCGGCAATGCGGTCGATATGGGCAAATTCTTCCGCGTACCGAGCGATAAACGCGGACTTAACTACGACAAATATTTTAAAGACGGCGATAAAGAACGCAATCCCTTGACGGAATTTAATTCCAACAACACCGAACTGTTGAGCGTAGAAGAAGTGAAGCAAAAGCTTTTGCAGCTTACGTACATTCAGGAAGAACTTGCTAAACAATAAGGGAAACGTTATGAAAATACTCATTACGGGAGCAAAAGGGTTTGTCGGAAAAAACTTGGTTGCAAGATTGAAAAACTTGCAAAACGGCAACGATAAAACTCGCCCGAATTTACAAATAGACGAAATCTACGAATACGATTTGGACACCCATCCGAGTTTGCTTGACGAATACTGCCAAAAGGCGGATTTCGTATTCCATCTTGCAGGGGTGAACCGTCCGCAAGATCCAGCCGAATTTATGCAGGGGAATTTCGGGTTCTCGTCGCTGTTATTGGACAAGCTGAAAAATAGCGGCAACGGTTGTCCCGTTATGCTTTCATCGTCCGTGCAAGCGACGCTCGTCGGACGGTACGCGAACGGAGAATACGGCAAAAGCAAGAAAGCGGGGGAAGAACTTTTCTTCGAATATGCGCAAAAAACAGGGGGGCAGGTATACGTTTACCGTTTCCCGAACCTGTTTGGGAAATGGTGTAGACCCAACTATAACAGCGCAGTGGCGACTTTTTGCAACAATATCGCCAACGATCTGCCGATTACGGTCAACGACGAAAATATCGAGCTAGAATTGCTCTACATCGACGATTTGATCACGGAGATGCTGGATCTTCTCGAAGGCAACCCCCACCGCTGCGAATACGATGGCGTAACGCCGATTCAAACGGTGGACGGGAAATACTGTTTCGCGCCTGTTACGCACAAAGTAACGCTTGGGGAAATCGTAAGACTTTTACATAGTTTCCGCGCGCAACCCGAAACGCTGGTCTTACCCACGATCCCGCAAGGGAGTTTTGCGAAGAAGTTGTATTCGACTTATCTTTCCTATCTCCCGCAGGATAAAATTGCATTCGATTTGAAGATGAACGTTGACGCGCGGGGAAGCTTTACCGAGCTTTTAAAAACGGCAAACTGCGGACAAGTATCCGTCAATATTACAAAACCCGGGGTTACGAAAGGTCAGCATTGGCACGATACGAAATGGGAATTTTTCATCGTCGTCGCAGGGCGCGGCTTGATTCAACTCCGCAAAATCGGAACAAACGAAGTGCTCAATTTCGAAGTAAGCGGAGAAAAAATTCAAGCGGTGCACATGCTGCCGGGATATACGCATAACATTATCAATTTATCGGAGACGGACGATCTCGTAACGGTCATGTGGGCGAACGAGTCTTTCGATCCCAAACACCCGGATACGTATTTTGAGCCGGTAGAATAAAAACGCATAGGCGGTGGAAAACTTATGGAAATGAAATTGGATTATTCGGACGTAAAATTTCAAGGAAGCGGCAAGCTGAAATTGTTGATCATCGTGGGTACGCGCCCCGAAATTATTCGGCTTTCTGCGGTCATCGACAAGTGCCGTCAATACTTTGACTGCATTCTCGCACACACGGGACAAAACTACGACTATAACTTAAACGGCGTATTTTTCAAGGATTTGAAACTCAAAGAACCTGAAGTGTATATGAACGCCGTAGGCGACGACTTGGGCGCGACGGTGGGGAATATTATCAACTGTTCCTATAAACTCATGGTTGCGTGCAAACCCGATGCATTATTGATTTTGGGGGATACGAACAGCTGTCTTTCCGCGATTGCAGCAAAGCGGTTACATATCCCGATTTTCCACATGGAAGCGGGAAACCGCTGCAAGGACGAGTGCTTGCCCGAAGAAACCAACCGTCGGATCGTCGATATCATTTCCGACGTCAACCTTGCGTATTCCGAACACGCTCGTCGGTATCTTGCGGATTGTGGTTTGCCCAAGGAAAGAACGTACGTAACGGGCTCGCCCATGGCGGAAGTTTTGCATAACAATTTGGCGGAAATTGAAAAATCCGACGTATTAAAACGGCTCGGGCTGCAGCCCAAGAAATATATGCTGCTCTCGGCGCACCGCGAAGAAAACATCGATACGGAAAAGAATTTCCTGTCCCTGTTTACCGCGATTAACCGCTTGGCGGAGAAATACGATATGCCCATTTTGTATTCCTGTCATCCGAGAAGTAAAAAACGTTTGGACGAGAGCGGATTTGTGCTCGATAAACGGGTGATTCGGCAAGAACCGCTCGGCTTCCACGATTATAACCATTTGCAAATGAACGCGTACACGGTAGTGTCGGACAGCGGTACGTTGCCGGAAGAAAGCAGCTTTTTCACGAGCATCGGCAAGCCGTTCCCCGCCGTATGTATCCGTACGAGTACGGAACGTCCCGAAGCGTTGGATAAGGCGTGTTTCGTGCTTGCGGGGATCGATGAAAAGAACTTATTGCAGGCGGTAGAAACGGCGGTAGCGTTGCAGGAAAACGGGGCGTACGGGATTCCCGTTCCCGATTATACGGATGAAAACGTTTCGACGAAAGTTGTCAAAATCATTCAATCATACACGGGGATCGTGGATAAGATGGTTTGGCGAAAGTATTAAAAAAAGGATAGAAGTATGGCAAACGGTGAATTTACCGATAAAGTAAAAATTTTAATCAAAGCGGGCGACGGCGGCGACGGAATGAATTCGTTCAAAGCCTTTAAAGGCAAGCCTGCATGCGGACCTGACGGCGGCGACGGCGGAAGGGGCGGCGACGTGTATTTTGTCGGGGACAAGGACATGAACGACTTGTTCTCGTTCCGTTTCACGTCCCGTTTTTTGGCAGAGAACGGCGAAGTCGGCGGAACGAACCGTTGCTTTGGTAAGAGCGGGAAAAGCGTGTATATCAAAGTTCCGCTTGGAACGCTTGTTCGCGACGAAGAAACGGGTAGACTCATTTGCGACGTATTTGAAGACGGGCAGGAAGTTTTGGTTGCGCGCGGCGGGAACGGCGGGAAAGGCAACGTACGTTTTACGACGGCAAGACGGCACGCGCCCAATTTTGCGCAAAAGGGCGAAAAGGTCAAACCGCATACGGTAATTTTGGAAATGAAGGTCATTGCGGACGTGGGGTTCGTGGGTTTCCCGAACGTGGGAAAAAGCACGTTGCTTTCCAAAATTTCGGCGGCAAGACCCAAGATCGCGAATTACCATTTCACGACCCTTTCTCCCAACCTTGGGGTAGTGCGTTATTACGAACGCTCGTTTGTGGCGGCGGATATTCCCGGGCTGATCGAAGGCGCGGCGCAGGGCGCGGGGCTCGGGCACGATTTCCTGCGACATATCGAGCGTACGCGTATGCTTTGCCACGTCGTCGATATTTCGGGCTGTGAAGGTCGCGATCCGATTGAAGATTTTAAAAAAATCAACGAAGAATTGAAGGAATATAGCGAAGTGCTTGCCGAGCTTCCGCAAATTATCGTTTGCAATAAGTGCGACGTGTACGGCGCGGAAGACAACTTGAAAGCATTCAAGAAAAAGTACGGTAGAAAATACAAAATTTTCCCGATGACCGCTTTGACGGGCGACGGCACGCGGGAGTTGTTGGAAGGCGTATTCGACGTTTTGGAAACGTTGCCGCCCGTAGAACCCGTGCTCCCCGACGAAGAATTCGAGTATAAAGCAAACGAAGATCTCGATTTCGAGATTTACAAAGACGACGACGGCGTGTACGTCGTGATCGGCGGCTTGATCGATATGCTCTGCCGCAACGTCGTGCTCAATAACCCCGATTCGATGCAGTATTTCCAAAAAGTATTACGGCTTCGCGGCGTGATCAAGGAACTCGCGAAAATGGGCTGCAAAGAAGGGGATACCGTGTCCATTGGGGAAGTGGAATTTGATTTTATCCCGTAAACAAAAGGAAGTGTAAAGATGATTATTACAAGCGAAAATATTACCAGCAAACAAAGAAGCAAATTAAAATCAATCGCGGCGAATCTTTCGCCAGTAACGCAGATCGGCAAGGGCGGAATTACCGACAATTTATTGAAAACGTTGTCGGACGCGCTCGACGCGCACGAGATTATCAAAGTGCATATTTTGGAAACGGCGGACGACGACGCGAGAAACTTGGCGGAGAACGTTGCGGATCTTTTAGAAGCAGTTCCCGTTGCGGTAATCGGCAGAAAAGCGATTTTCTACCGCTATTCCCGTCGGGATAAATTCGCGCATTTGGAAATTTAACGGAAAGATTTTAAGTAAAAGCGTTTAAAAAAGTTGAAATCGTTTTATAAATGAACAGAAACTACGGCAAGGAAGCAAGAGATGGAACAAGAAGAATTGAAAACGAATGCGGAACAGGAAACCGCGCAGAATACGGAAGAAAAAACCGCAAAGAAAAAGAGCGGTAAAAAGTGGCAGGAAGAATTGGATAAAGCGGTGCAAGACGCGGAAGAAAGCAAGCGCAAATGGTACGCGGTTACGGCGGAATACGAAAATTACCGTCGGCGCACGCAAAATCAGGCGGCGCAACGTTACCAAGACGGTAGAAACGACGTCATTGCTTCGTTGTTTGAGATCGGCGATAACTTGGAACGCGCGATGGGTTCTTGCGCGGACGAGCAAACCAAACAGGGCTTGGATATGATCCTGAAAAGCTTCAAAAAAGTTTTGGAAAGCGAAGGCGTGGAAGAAATCAATCCGATCGGACAGCCGTTCGACGCTACGTATGCGGAAGCGATTATGGCGATGCCTGCGGAAAACGGCGAAGAATCGGGAATCGTTAAGCAAGTCTACGTAAAGGGCTATAAAAAAGGCGAGAAAGTATTGCGCTATGCGCAGGTTATCGTAACGCAATAAGGTGAACTATGACGGAAAGAGAGAAAATGCTCGCAGGCAAGCTGTACGATATTTCGGATAAGGAGCTCGTGGCGGCGTACGAAAACGCGGGGCGGCTTTGTAAGGATTTTAACGATACGTATATGACCGAAACGGACAAGCGCGAAGCGATTTTGAAGGAACTCGTTCCGAATTTGGGCAAAGGCTCTGGGTTTCGCGGTCCGATCTGGTTCGATTACGGCGTGAATATGACGATCGGCGAAAACTCGTTTGCGAACTATAATTTCGTTGTATTGGATTGCGCCCCGATTACGATTGGGAACGACGTATTCATTGGCCCGAACGTAACGCTCGGCGCGCCCGTGCACCCGTTGCTCAATGAAGAACGTCGCGCAAGGTATAAGCCCGACGGCACGAAATACGATTTGGAGTACGCAAAACCGATTGTGATTGGCGACGGTTGTTGGCTAGCTTCGGGCGTAACCGTTTGCGGCGGCGTAACCATTGGTAAGGGTTGCGTGATCGGCGCAGGGAGCGTGGTAACGCGCGATATTCCCGACGACTCGTTCGCATGTGGCAATCCCTGCCGCGTCGTACGGAAAATTACGGAAGCGGATTCCGTATACTTGAAAAAGGAATTGTTATAAGAAAACCCCCGTTCGGGATTCCCGAACGGGGGTTACGTTTTATTTCAAACCGAGTATTTCGTCTGCGGACACGTCGAGTATCTCGCAAATATTAGCGAATGTGTCTAACGACGGGTATTTGTCCAAACGCATATATTTACTGACGGTAGACGGATTGATGCCTAATTTTTTTGCCAATTCTCTTTGCGTGATGTTGCCGTATTGTATTGCTTCGCGCAACCGTTTTTGAATTTCTTGAATGGTAATCATATAAAAATAATAGCACATTGTACAATTTTTACTTGACAAAAGGCACATTGTGCCTTATAATAATAGTATGCAAAAGCAAAAAATTTATTTAAAAGGAGAATACTACTTATGTTTTGTAAAAATTGTGGACAACAAATAGACGATCAGGCGGTAATTTGTCCGCATTGCGGGGTGGCGACGGGTAATATGCAAATGCAAAATAGAGTGCAAGCGCAAGGAAATGGAATGGCAATCGCGGGATTTGTTTGTTCGTTTTTTATGCCCATTTTAGGTTGGGTCTTCGGTGGAATCGGCTTATCTCGGGCAAGTAAGCGGAACGGAAAAGGAAAGGGCTTTTCCATTGCGGCGTTGACCATCGCTACGGTGAATTTTATTTTAGGTTTGGCGTTATTATAATCGTAAACAATTCGAAAAAGAAAAAAGTCGATCTAACCGATCGACTTTTTTATATAGCATACGTGCGTTTTTTTGTGTGATTATCTTGCCGCGTTTCACTCCCTTGGTCGGTATGACAATGTGGGGAAACGACCAAGTAACACTTTTGCGACGGGGAAAGATAGAAAGATCTAGTCAAGACACAGTCTTGTCAAGGCGTTGCCTTGTTAGG
>JAFVRU010000136.1 GCA_017504065.1 Clostridia bacterium | reverse complement strand
ATGAAACTCGGTGTAGTTGGGCTGCCCAACGTTGGTAAATCCACTCTTTTTAACGCGATCACGCATGCAGGCGCGGAATGCGCGAGCTATCCGTTCTGCACGATCGAACCGAACGTGGGCGTCGTAGCCGTTCCCGACGAACGGTTGGACAAGCTCGCAGCTTTATATAACAGCAAAAAGATTACCCCTGCCGTCATCGAATTCGTCGATATTGCAGGACTCGTGAAAGGCGCGTCCAAAGGCGAAGGCTTGGGAAATAAATTCCTTTCGCACATTCGCGAAGTAGACGCGATCGTACACGTAGTACGTTGCTTCGAAGACGCGAATATCACGCACGTAGACAACAAGATCGACCCTGTTTCGGACATCGAAACCATCAATTTGGAATTGGTGCTTTCGGACATGGAAGCTGTGCAAAACCGTATGAATAAGGTAAAAGTACAAGCGCGCGGCGGCTCGGATAAAAAAGCCGTGGAAGAATATGCGTTTTTGGAAAGACTGTACGCGCATCTCGAAAGCGAAAAACCTGCGAGAACGTTTGCCATCGGCGACATGGAAGAAGAATTTATGAAGAACTGCTTCCTGCTCACGACGAAACCCGTGATTTACGCGGCAAATATCAAAGAAGACGATATGGGCAAGGACGAAAACGAACTCCCCTACGTCAACAAGGTAAAGGATTGGGCGGCTACGGAAGGCAGCGAAGTGCTCGTGATCTGCGCGAAGACGGAAGAAGAACTCTCGCAAATGGATCCCGACGACAAAGCCGTATTCATGGAAGAATTCGGGCTTGGAGAAAGCGGGTTGGACCGTTTGATTAAAAAGTCCTATTCCCTGCTCGGTTTGATTTCCTATCTTACCGCGGGCGAAAAGGAAACGCGGGCTTGGACGATCGTGAAAGGCACGAAAGCTCCGCAAGCGGCGGGTAAAATTCATACCGATTTTGAAAAAGGCTTCATTCGCGCGGACGTCGTGTATTGGGAAATTCTCGTCGAACTCGGCTCGATTGCGGCGGCGAAAGAAAAAGGCAAGGTCCGTTCCGAAGGCAAGGAATACGTCATGCAGGACGGCGACGTGGTAGAATATTATTTCAACGTTTCGAAAAGCAATAAATAAGCTTGTACAAAGCTTGTTATAAAAACCCAACGGAATGGAAAAAATCTTTTACGCAGACAAAACTGAATATCCACGCTCGGAAACCGCCGTTCAAAAACTGTTACGCGAGCATTTCGGACTGGAAAACGCCGTCATTTTGAAAACGGAAAACGGGAAGCCGTATCTCCAAGCGCAAACTCCCCTGTTTTTTTCCGTTTCGCACACGGATTCCCTGCTGTTTGTCGCGGTTTCGGATACGGAAATCGGTATCGACTCCGAACGGTTATCCCGCAAAACGGATTATACTTCGATTCTGTCAAAATTTTCCGAGCTCGAACGGAAAAATGTCCGTTCAAGAGAAGATTTTTTACGGCTTTGGACGGCAAAAGAAAGCGTTGTGAAATATTTGGGCAAGCGCTTGCTCACGGCACTGAAATCGATAGAATGCTACGAAAATAAAGCGTTCTATCAAGGACGGGAACTCCCGTGCAAACTTACGCAAGTTACATTCGCCGAGCATATCTTGACCGTTTGCGGTAAAAACGATTGGTCGGCGGCGGAATTTATCAAATTTTAGGAGAAAACTATGATCGGTGTAGTGATCGCAATGCAAAGCGAAGCAGATATACTATTGGACGAAATGAAAATACAACGCTCCCTGACGGTGAGCGGAAAAAACGTACACGTCGGAACGGTATACGGTAAAGAACTCGCCGTATGCGTTTGCGGAGTCGGAAAAGTCAACGCGGCGCTCGGTTCGCAGCTTCTTATCAGCAAATTCGACGCGCAAAAATTACTCAATTTCGGGGTTGCGGGCGGATTGAACGCTTCGACAGCGCTTTGTCAAGTCTATCAAATTTCCGCAGCTGTGCAGTTTGATTTTGATTTAACGCAGTTGAACGGTACGAAAATAGGGACTTTGGACGAATACACGGAAAACTATTTGGCGCTCAATCTTTGCAATGAAACGTTTGAACAACGCAAACTCGGCACGTCCGACCGTTTCAACGACAGTCCTGCGGATTATAAATTGCTCACGGCAGAATTGGGCGCGGACATTCGGGATATGGAAGGCGCAGCGATTGTCCAAGCGGCTTACGCGGCGCAAATCCCCGTCTATTCCGTCAAAGCCATCTCCGACGTTGCGGGCAGCGGTAGTACGACGGAACAATTCCTGCAAAATAAAGACAAGGCGTTGCAAAACTTAAAAGCGGCGCTCCCGTCAATTTTCAAAAACTTATAAGATAACGAACGAAGTTTAGCGAACGGAACAAAGGAAAAAAACAAGGATACAATTATGGTCGATTTAGGGGATTGGAATGCAATACTCGCCCCGCTGTTTGCGGACGAGCGGTATTTGAAAATTCGAAAATTTTTAATTGATGAATACAAAACGCACGTCGTATATCCCGATATGTACGACTTATATAACTGTTTCCGTTATACGCCTTTTTCCGAGCTGAAAGTCGTTTTATTGGGGCAAGACCCCTACCACAACGTCGGGCAAGCGCACGGGCTTTGTTTTTCGGTACAGGACGGCGTACAAAATCCCCCGTCTTTGCAAAATATTTTCAAGGAATTACAATCGGACGTCGGTTGTCCGCTGCCAAAAAGCGGAAACTTGACCAAATGGGCAAAAGAAGGCGTGCTTTTGATGAACACTTCCCTGTCCGTACGGGAGCACCAAGCGAATTCCCACTCCAAATGCGGTTGGGCTTGGTTCACCGATAGCGTGATCGAGTTGATTTCCAAGCAAAAAGAACACGTCGTATTTATTCTTTGGGGCGGGAACGCGCGGAGTAAAAAATCCTTAATCGATACGTCCAAACATTTCGTATTGGAATGTGCGCATCCGTCGCCGCTTTCCGCATATAACGGATTTTTCGGTTGTAAACATTTCTCGAAAACCAACGAATATCTTATAAAGCACGGACTTTCCCCCATCGATTGGGATTTAACAAAATAATATCAACAAACGATGCAAAGGCGCGCACTTTTCTACTTGAAAAGTGCGCGCCTTCTTTTTCAATCAACCTTAATGATCGCTGACAATATTCTTTTTAAAGGCTACCACCGTTAAAAGGATACTCAACCCCATAAACAAAGCGATAGGAACAATCCCCAAGAGAGCAACGTTATCAAAAGCATACGAAACGCCGAACGAGTTCTGAGCGTTTGTAATCACTCGACCGATATATACCGACGGATAAAAAGGCAAACATCTACAAAACGTTTCGAACGCGCCCATGCTTTCAATTGGCATCCAACAACCCCCAAGTATGCCTGCAAAGCTTATAAATACCGAACAAATCCCCGGCGCGGTTTTGTCGTTGAAAAGCGTCCCGAACAAAACGCCTAAAAATACATTCATGATTAACATGGGCATTTGCCAAAGCGTTAACAGTAAAATTTCACCAACCGACAAAAATTGAACGCCGGCTGAAATCGACAAAATCAACCCCGCTACGAAACAGAGTACTATTTGTAATATTCCGATCAAAACGCCTACCAAAACGTACCCGAAAATAAAATCCGACACTTTCATCGGAGAAGAATACAATCGTTTCAGGAAAAACGTCTGCCTATCCTTGGAAACGATCAACCCAAGCGTCAACATCACAAAGGAATATGAAAAGAGCATAACCCCTGGCAATAACGCCTGTAATTCAAAGATAAGAGTATTTCCGTTGGTGAATTTATTGAGCGCATAAAATAAAATCAACATGACAAGTGGAAAACCCAAACAGAAAATATAGATAACGGGATCTCGGAAAATTTCTTTTAAGTTTCTTTTAAAAAAATTAAACGCTCTGTGCATTTTTTCTCTCCACTAATTGCACAAAAGCTTCTTCAAAACTTTGTGCACCCGTCATTGTTTTTATTTCTTCGATCGTTCCCGTTTGTAATATTTCACCCTGCGATAAGATCGCCACTCGATCGCATAAACTTTCTATTTCTTCTAAATAATGCGACGTAAGAATAATCGTCATCTTTCCTTTGAGTTTCTTAATAATACCCCAAAGATCTCTCCGAGCAAAGACGTCTAAACCGAGCGTCGGCTCGTCAAGAAACAAAATTTTCGGTTTGGAAATTAAGGCGATTGCGATCGACAAACGCCTTTTGTAGCCGCCCGATAAAGTTTTTGCTCTTTGATTCAACACTTCGTCTAAATGAAAAATATCCACGATTCCCTGCACGGATTGCGGATTGTTATTCTGATAAATATTGGCGAAGAACTCCAAATTTTCCTGTACAGTCAAATTGTTTGCAATCGCAGTTTCTTGTGGGGATATATCGACAATTTCCTTGATTTTATCCATATCTTGATCCAAGTTCAAATTGTCAATGGTGATTGTTCCGCTCGTCTTTTTCGTCAATCCGCAAAGAATTTTAATCAAAGTTGTTTTCCCTGCGCCATTCACACCCAAAAGCCCAAACAATTCCCCTTGCTCAATGGTTAAAGAAAGGTTATGCAAGGCTTTTTTCGATCGGTAATTTTTGCTAAGCTGCTCGATTTTAATCATATCCGTACAACCTTATTTTTTAAATACTTGTTCCGTCAAATCTTCAATAATTTCCGATTTTACAAGCGCGATCCCCTTTTCTTTATCGCAAAGTACAATAATCGAATCCCCTGCTTTGATGTCAAAAATCTCTCGCACTTCTTTAGGAATGACGATTTGTCCCTTTTCCCCAACTTTACAAATTCCAACGTATTTATTTTTCTCCATACGACTACTCCCTTTGTATAACAAGTTATACTTTTCATACTTATTATACCACACAATTTCTTAATTGTCAAGGAGTTCCATAAAAAAAGTACCCTATTGCAATCGAATAAGGTACTTTTTATAGAACTATTTATTTTGTCACAACAATTTTCCGAGCATGATTTTTAAGGCGTATTTACAATGTTCATACGTAAGCCCGCCTTGGAAATACGCCGTATACGGCGGTTTTACAGGCGCGTCTGCGGAAAGTTCAATCGACGCTCCTTCCACGAAACACCCTGCCGCCATAATGACTTTGCTATCATACCCCGGCATATCCCACGCTTCTAACGTTACGAAACTGTCGATCGGCGACGCTTCTTGCACCGATTGAATAAACGCGCACAGCTGCTCCGCTGTGTCAAACCGAATCGCGCGCGTGATATCCGCGGGCGTTTTTTCTAATTTCGGGAAATTTTCATATCCCAACTGCTCCATACACTTCCCGATCAACAAACTCCCTTTAATCGCTTGATTAACCGTATGCGGAGCAAGAAACAAGCCTTGATAGAACAAGCGATAGCCGTACGCATACGAACCCACTTCATTCCCGATCGACGGAGCGGTAAGTCTGCGTCCGATTTGCTCAATATACGCAGCTTTCCCGACAATATACCCGCCCGTCGGCGCAAGCCCGCCACCGGGGTTTTTGATGAGCGACCCGACCGCTACGTCCGCGCCCACGTCGCAAGGCTCTTGCGTTTCCACGAACTCCCCATAACAATTATCGGTAAAAATACAGCCCGTAAATCCAAGCGAACGCACAAAATCGCAAATTTCCCCGATTTCCGCCACCGAAAAGGCGTCCCGAAGCTCATACCCGCGGGAACGCTGAATATAAATCATCTTTAACTTTTCGCCCAAACGGAGCATTTCTTTACGAATTTCGTCTTTTTGGAATTTGCCCTGCTCGTCCAAATCCACGCAATCAAAGGAAATCCCATAGTCTTTCAACGAACCGTTTCCGTCTTCCCAAATTACGCCGCGGAGCGTATCGTACGGCGTGCCCGAAATACATAAAACCGCGTCGCCTGTACGCAACACCCCGAATAACGCAACCGATAACGCGTGCGTGCCGCTTAAAAGCGCGGGCGAAACAATCCCCGCTTCCGCGCCGAATGCGTCGGCGTATACGTCCCCGAGCGCAAACCGACCTTCGTCGCCGTATCCGTAGCCCGTCGTCGGATTAAAATGCCGCAACGCAATCGAACGTTTGTTGAACGCTTTCAATACCTTTTCTTGGTTATATTCGCTGATTTCGTCCGCT
>JAFVRU010000135.1 GCA_017504065.1 Clostridia bacterium | reverse complement strand
TATTCGGATTGAACACGTGCCCGTCAAGCTTCATCGCATACCCGCCGAATTCCGACAGCACGACCGCGCGCGAATCTTTGGGGACTCGCAAAGGCGTGTAATAGGTATGCAAGCTCTTGAGTCGCGTTTCCGCTTCGCCTTGGTCGTGCCAACCGCTAACGCTGTCCACAATACGCGTGGGATCGATTTCTTCCAACCATCTTGTCATCTCACCCGAATCGAATTGTCCCCAACCTTCGTTGAACGGTACGTAGACCCCGACGCTCACGCAATTATACAACGCCGTTACAATCTCCGCCGCCATATCCCGAAACTCCTGTTTCGCCCGCTCGTCTTCTCGCGCGAAATACCGATAATCGTCGTCCTTATGATGAAATCCAAGAAAGGGCAGCAACGCGACGTGCGTGAACTTGTATTCCCCGCCGCCGTTGACAAAGTCCTGCCATACGACGAGCCCCAACCGATCGCAATGATAATACCAACGCATCGGCTCGACCTTGATATGCTTTCGAACCGTGTTAAAGCCCATGTCTTTGAGCATTTTCAATTCGTCAAAAGCCGCTTGATCGCTCGGATACGTCAACAGCCCGTCCGACCAATAGCCTTGGTCGAGAACACCGTTATAAAAATAGGGTTTCCCGTTTAGCGCGAGCCGCTGTTTGCCCGTTTTGTCCGTTACAAGCCCGAACGAACGGAAGCCGAAATAGGAATAGAGCTCGTCCCCGCCGTCGCTAACGAGCAGCAAATCGTACAATTTCGGGTTTTCGGGCGACCAAAGCTCGAAATCGTAAACAAATTCCACGCGCCCGCGCCCTTTGCCACGTAAAATCTCTTTCCCCTGATCGAATACGACGATTTCCACTGAGTCTTGACACGCAAATTCCAAAACGAGTTTTTTCTCGGGTACATACGGCGTAATCCGAAGATTTTCAATGCTGCGTTCGGGTTTAAATTCCAACCAAACCGTTTGCCAAATCCCGCTTTGCGGCGTATACCAAATTCCACCCGCGCGATCGCTTTGCTTACCGCGAGTTCCGCCGTTCCGCGTCGCTTCATCCGTAACCGATACGACCAACGTGTTTTCCCCTGCCGCAATTTGTCCGTTGAGCTCCATTGAAAACGCGGTAAACCCGCCGCGATGCCCGCCGACTTTTTGCCCGTTGACAAACACTTCGCATTCGCTATCCACCGCGCCAAAATGCAAAACGACGCGTTTTTTAGCTTCTTCTTCCGTCAGCGTGAACGTCCGCTCGTACTCCAGCCGTTCGCCTTTGCCGAGCGAAAAACCGTCTTTCAAGCCGCTTAAAAGCGTTTCAGGCGAAAACGGAACAAGAATATTGCCCGTAAAATTTTCCGTTCCGTCCGCAGCGTATTTCCGCAAAGCCCACGTGCCGTTTAAACAGCGCCATGCCTTGCGCATGCGTTGCGGCGTGGGATGTTCTGCGTGGGGGATTTCCCCGACTGCATACTCCGTTCTTAATCGCATAGTTTCTCCTTTACGGAAAAGCCTGCCGCCGTAAGCGACAGACCGTATTTCCTTTACTTTTCAAATTCGTCTACTGCGGAATAGGTTACGATGAGTTCCCCGTTTACTTCGGAAACGGCGATCCGTCCCGTCGTGCGTTCCACGTCTGATAACGCAAAATACTTCTCCAAACCCGCTTGCGTTTTTTCCGCCGTATACGTTTCGGGCGCGTACAGATATAACTTCACGCCTTCCACGAGCGTAATCCGAAAGATCGTTTGCGGAATCTCGATTCCGTCGGGCGTTTGCGTAAGCGCTTCTACGCAAATCACGTTGCGACGAATACCGCCGAGCAACTCGGAAAGCTTCGCGCACACCGCAAGCATCGGCGCAAACCGCGCGTCGCCCGTCGGAACTTCCCCGCGATCACCCGTAACGGTTACCCCCTGCAGCAGCACGTTCTTTTCTCCGTCCAAACGGTTGATATAGGAATCCCGAACGCCGAGCACCGCGCCCGTTTCTCCGAGAATATAATATTCCCCCGAATCCGACGAGCTTTGCAACGCGTACACTTCCGGATCTTCCGTTACTTCCACTACGATACGGTTGGGATATTCCTTTTTAAAGCCCGACAAACGCAGGCAAGGGAACTCCGCCAACAGCTTTGTTGCTTCGGAACGGTCGGCAAACAGGATATTATCCCCTTTGTAGGATTGCTCCAAACGGGCGACAAGCTCCTGTTCTTCCGCTTTCGCGGCGTCGGAAACGTCGTGGGCAATCAGCGTAACCGCGTCGATCCGATAAACCGTCGCTCCACCCAAGAACACCGCCGACAAAAAGACGAGCGTCGTCAATAAAATGATCAAAAGTTTCTTTCGCATGCTTTTCCTTCCGTAGTATATACCGTTTTGGCTTTTTTAACCGTCTAAACCCGTACCCGCCGTATCTTCGCGCCGAGTTTTCGGAGCTTTTCTTCAAAATCCGCATAGCCGCGATCTATATGGGACAAATCGAGCACCGTACTTTGCCCTTCCGCTTTCAATGCCGCGACTACCAATGCCGCGCCGCCGCGAAGATCGCTTGCCGTAACGCAAGCCCCGTGCAAAGCTTCTACGCCGCGAATTAGCGCCGTTCGACCGCGAACGGTGATATCCGCGCCCATGCGTTTTAACTCCGCCGCGTAGCGATACCGCGTTTCGAAAAGGTTCTCCACCACGAGCGTCGTACCCGCCGCCGTACAACAAAGCGCCGAATATTGCGCCTGCATATCCGTCGGGAAACCGGGAAAGGGCATTGTTTCCAATAAATCAACCGATTGCAACCGTCCGTCGCTCGACAATACTATTCTATCATTTTTTGCACGGATTTTGCAACCGTTTTCACGTAATTTATGTAAAAGTGCGGCAATATTTTCCGACGGAACGCCGTTTATCTCGATTTCCCCGCCGCAAGACGCCGTTGCGATCAAGTACGTACCCGCTTCAATCCGATCTCCAATCGGCTGATAATCGACTCCGTGCAACCGTTTTACGCCTTCCACGACGATCGTACCGCCGCCCGCGCCGCGCACGTTCGCGCCCATCGCGTTCAGGAAATTTTGCAAATCGACGATTTCAGGTTCTTTCGCCGCGTTACGGATTACCGTAACCCCGTCCGCTTTCACGGCGGCGAGAATGATATTCTCCGTCGCGCCGACGCTTGGGAAATCCAACAGAATTTCCGCGCCCGTCAGCTTCTCCGCAAGGCAATCGATATACCCGTCCTTTTCTACGATTTTGACCCCTAACCGTTTTAAGCCCGACAAATGCAAATCAATCGGCCGAAGCCCGATATCGCAACCGCCCGGATAGGAAATTTTCGCGCGGTGAAACCGCGTCAACACCGAACCCAGCATAAAAACGGAAGAACGCAGTTCCTTCGTCAACCTTGCGGGAATCTCGTGGGAAACTGCGTTTGAACTGTCGATTACGGCAACGTCTTTTTGCCGCTCAATCCTACATCCGACTTCGCGTAAAATATGCAACATATTCTCCACGTCGTTGATTGTCGGTACTCCACGAATCTTCACTTGTTCATCGGTTAAAACAGCAGCGGCAAGCAAGGGCAATACGGTATTTTTCGCGCTCTGCGCGGTAATTTTTCCATACAGCTTTTCTCCGCCGTCTATAATAAATTTATCCATACGATAAAGCTCCTTATGCTTTATTGTATGAAAAAACGGTTCGTTTTGTTCCCGAATGAGTCCTGCCGCGCTCGGCGTTCCTAACGGAAATCCCATACAACAGCCCCATAGACGCCATCGTGATAATCAAGGACGTGTTTCCCGAGCTCACGAGCGGCAACGGTAGCCCCGTCGGCGGAATACTCCCGCTGACCACGAGCGCGTTGATGACCGTTTGAATTCCGTATACGAGCGTAATCCCCGCCGCGAGCAAAAACGAAAAGAAATCCCCCGTGTTCGCCGCAACTTTGATTCCGCGGAAGATGAGCACGGCGCTGACGGAAAACAAAACGAGCATTCCGAAAAAGCCGAATTCTTCCCCGATGATCGAGAGAATAAAATCGCTTTCCGCAAACGGCAAGAAACGGTATTTTTGCCTAGAATTGAACAGTCCAACCCCGAACCAACCGCCGTTCCCCAGCGCGTATAACGACTGTATGAGTTGATACCCTTCCCCTTTCGGGTTTTCCCAAGGGTCTAAAAAGGCGCTCAGCCGTGAAAGTCGATAGGGCTCTGCTATAATCATAATTGGCACGACGAGCAGCGCGGGAATAGCAATCCACAAAAAATATCGGATTTTCATTCCGCCCAAAAACAGCATGGCGAGCATCAAACAGCCGACGCACATGGTTACCGACATATTCGGCTCGAGCATGATCAAAACGCAAATTGCGCCCCCTGCAAGCAATACGGGCAACGCGCCTTTGAACGAACGCACTCTGCCCATATCGTCCGCCATGTACGCCGCGGCAAAGATTACGAAACCGTATTTGGCGAGTTCCGAAGGCTGCAACGTAAACCCGCCGAGCCCAATCCAGCGGGTTGCGCCGTAATTGGTTACGCCGAGCCCCGGCACGAACACAAGTCCAAGCAAAATCATCGGCAAAACCAACGCGATACGCCGCGCCGCTTTGCTTTGCAACTTTATGTACTGTAAACGTCCGCAAAACACCATCGCGACAATCCCGAACACAAAACCCAACGCTTGTTTTTTTACGAAATACCATTTGTCGCCATACTGCGTTTCCGCTACGTAACGGCTTGCGGAATACACCGAAAGCACCCCGAACGCCGAGAGCAGTACCGTCAAAATTAAGATGGAAAGATCGCCGCGCGGTTTATTCAGTTTCTTCGTTTCTTTCGTCAAACTCTGTCTTAGCGCCGTCTCCGTCGTCCGCGACTTCGTCTGCGTATTCGTTTGCATTTTCCGCAAGCGCGCCCACGATCTCGACAAACTTATCCCCCCTTTCTTCATAATTTGAAAATTCGTCAAAGCTCGCGCTTGCAGGGCTTAACAACACCGTTTGCCCCGGCTGCGCTTTCAAAGCCGCAACGCGGACGGCAAACTCAAACCCGTCGCAAACGCTAACCGACTGAAACCCATTCTCTCTCGCGCTTTTGAGTAGCGCATATCGGTTTTCCCCGT
>JAFVRU010000134.1 GCA_017504065.1 Clostridia bacterium | reverse complement strand
GTGAAGGGTTGTCTGTGCCCTTGCTTCTTACGTTCGTTCTTCTTTGCTTTGTATTTGAAAACGATGATCTTTATTGCTTTGTCTTGTTTTACAACGGTAGCGGTAACCTTTACGTTTTCCACTTCCGCGCCAACCTTTACACCGTTTTCATCAGCAACCATAACCGCCTTAAACGAAACCGTATCGCCTTCGTTTGCCGCAAGCTTTTCTACTCTTACAACGTCGCCTTCCGCAACTTTGTATTGCTTGTTCCCGTTATCGATGATCGCGTACATAAGTTTTTTACCTCCTCTTTCCAGTCTCGAAGAAATCCCCTAGGCGCGGATTTTTTTCACGGTTTTCCCGCAAAAAAGCCCGACTTAAAAAAGCCCGTTTCTATCGGCTCGGATATTACTATAACACATTCCAACCTGTTCGTCAAGCAATTTCGCGTAATTTTTTACACTTTTTTCGCGTTTTCGGCATAGAAAAACCCGTTTGGGACAAATTATAGGTACAAGGAGAAACTGCTATATGGAAAATAACGGACGTAAACAAACGGAAGAAGCTTTGGCGGAAATTTATCGGAACTGCGAACTCGCTCTGCAATCGATCTCCAATATCTTGCCCGCCGTGGAAGATCGGGATTTGAAAGCCGAACTCACCTATCAACACGAAGAATACGAGCGCTTTTCCGCAAAAGCCATGATGCTCGCAAAAAACAAGGGTATCGAGCTCAAAGAACCCAATCCCTTAAAAAAGGCGATGATGTGGGGCTCGATCAAAATGAATACGCTAATGAATAACGCGCGGGAACATATCGCGGATATGATGATCCAAGGCACGGTCATGGGCATCACCGCGCTCCGCACCACCGCGGGCGACGTATCCGAACACGGCGATCCTGAAATTCGGGAGCTGTTGGACGAGCTCATTCGCGCGGAAGAAGAATTTGAAAAGAAATGGAAAGGCTATTTATAACAAGGCAATGCCTTGACAAGACTATGTCTTGACTAAGTCTTTCTATCTTTCTTGAGTGGAAAGGTGTAACTTATTCGTTACCCTTTTTGTTGTTTTGGAGCTTAGCCACTAAGATTCCCGCGTACCAAACGCAGCGATCTTGATACCGAAGCTACGAAATCTTTGAACGTAAACCCACGAAAATCTCTCGCGAACGCGGGAGTTTTTCTTTTTTGGGGATTGTCTTTTCAACCGCTTGCGTATTTTTGCGTTTTGTGCTATACTATATAGTAGCGAATTGTTGAAACGGAAAGGATAGAAGTATGCAGACGTTGTTACAAAACACCCAAGCGTATACACTCTTGGAAACGGAAGCCAAAAAGGCTGCCTTGGGACACGCCTACCTTTTGCTCTTGAACGATCCGCGCAATTTACGCGAAGCCTTGAAAACCTTTGCTAAACTCCTGTTGATCGACGAAAATTCCAAGGATGCGGAACGGATTACAAGGCTCATCGACAAGGAAAGCTTTTCCGATTGCCTGTTCTTTCCCGACCCCGACAAGAAACTCACCGTCGAAGACGCGGAGCGTATTCGCGAAGAAAGCGCGTTCAGCCCCGTCGAAGGCGAGAAAAAGCTCTTTGTCATCGGTGATTTTGCGCAGGCGAACGCGCAAACGCAAAACAAGCTTTTAAAGCTGCTCGAAGAACCGCCAAAAGGCGTAATTTTCTTGCTCGGCGCGACCACGGTATTCCCGATTTTATCCACCGTGCTCTCACGGACGAAGAAGTTGGAGATTCAACCGTTCGACGTGAAAGACGTGCAAGCCTGCCTTGCCCGTATCTACGGAACTGCGTACGACCAAAACACGTTGGAACTGTGCGCGGCGACTTCCGGCGGGATCGTCGGCGAAGCCCAAAACGTACTCGAAGGCGGGTATTATAAAACGCTCTCCGAAAACGCGTTCGCGTTGGCTTTGTGCGCGGAAAACCGCCTGCCGACCGTCGTACGCCAAATCGGAGAAAGCAGACGGCAAAAGGAGCTCCTGACCCTGTTGCGACTGATTTTCCGCGACGCGTTGCTCTTAAAAACGCAACCCCGCGCGGCGAAATCGCTCCTGTTGCAATCGGAAAAGGCGAACGTACTCGCCGTGAGCAAACAATACAGCGCGTCAGCGCTTCTGTTCGCGCAAGAAGCGTTGTCGGAAGCGGAAAAACAGGTTACGTTCAACGCCGTTTTCCCGCAATGTATCGAGCTTTGTATGGCAAAGCTCCGCGCGAAAGCAAAATTAGAATAACGGATAGGATAAAAATATGACGAAAGTAGTTGGTATCAAATTCAAAAACGGCGGAAAGCTGTACTATTTCGCGCCCAAGCAAGGCGAAACGTATCAGCGGAACATGCCCGTGATCGTGGAAACGGCGCGCGGCGTGGAATACGCTTGGGTGGCGCACGCGGAAAAGGAAGTAGAAGATTCCGAAGTCGTGCAGCCGTTAAAGACAATACTCCGTATCGCAACGCAAAAGGATAAGGAATTTTACGCGGCTTGCGAAGCGAAAAAACCCAAAACGATGCAGACTTGCCGTGAAAAAATCGCGGCGCACGGTTTGGAAATGAAGCTCGTGGACTGCGAATTCGCGATGGACGGGAACAAGATCTCGTTCTATTTCACGTCGGCAAACCGCGTGGATTTCCGAGAACTCGTCAAAGATCTCGCAAGCACGTTCCATTGCCGTATCGAGCTCCGTCAAGTGGGCACGCGGGACGAAACGAAGTACTTGGGCGGACTCGCCCCCTGCGGTCGCGTTTGTTGTTGCGCGGGGAACATGCCCGAATTTAAAAAGGTGAGCGTGCGTATGGCGAAAGCGCAGGGCTTGTCCTTGAATCCTGGGAAAATCAGCGGGCTGTGCGGGCGGTTGATGTGCTGTTTGAGCTATGAAAACGATTATTACGTGGAAGTCGGAAAAAAGATGCCGAAAGTCGGTTCGGAAGTCGGAACACCCGAAGGCAAAGCGACGGTCGCTTCGCTGGATATGTTGCGATTGCAGGTGAAGGTAAAAATCAGCGACGGCAACGGCGGTTGGATTTTCAAGGATTATCCTGTTTCGGAAATCCGTTTCCGCAAAGCCAACCAACCCGAAAAAGAGAGCGCGGACGACGACGCGGATACGCTTCCCGAAGCGTAAAACAGACGATAAAAGCGTGGCTTCAAGCCACGCTTTTTTATTCACTTATCTCCAACGACTTTTTTACTCCAAGACCGTTTGCCACAATTCGGACATTTCAAATACCGCGTGCGATTGACGTGCATTGCAAAAAATACGCTCTTATACGTCGGCACGTGCCGATGCCCGCATTTTCGACATTCGTAATACCCCGTTTTTTGCTCGATCGCCAGCGCAAACGTCGCTCCCGCAAAAAAAACGACAAGACCGACGACGATACAGGTGATTTGCGCCCAAGTCGGCACGGGTAAATAGGCGGCAACAGCTATCGACGAAAACCAAAACAGGATCGTAAGCGCCCCGATAAAAATTTCCGCAAGCAACAGCCGCTTTTCCGCTTCTTCTTTCCGTCGCGCCATTTCTAATAAACGTTTTTCGGAGTCTTGTATATATTGCTCCTTTTGCACGAGTTCCCCGCTCAATAAATCCGCCACGCCGATTTTTAAAACATCGCACAGAGCAAGCATAATCGAAGAATCCGGCATCGCTTTGCCCGTTTCCCACTTGGAAACCGCGCGATTGCTCACCCCCAGCAGCTCCGCAAGCTGCATTTGCGTATAGTTCTTTTCCTTTCTTTTTTCGGCTATAAACTTGCCGATTTTGACTTGATCCATATCCAACTCCTTACTTCTTACAAATACAGTATATCACCGCTTAGAAAAAAAGTAAACGAACCGTTGGTTGATTTTTTCGATTTTTTCTCTACCGTCGGTAGAATCTCCGCTAAAAGGTAAAAACGTTGATGAACAACAGCCCGATAAACAGGACCGTGATCCCGATCACGCTCAACAGCTTGGGCTTTTGCTTGAACAGGAACGTGGACATCAAAAAGGACAAAATCAACGCCGCGCCCTGCGATAAGGGGTATAATTGAACTGCGCTCAACCGATCCGCCGCCAACGTTTTGAAATAGGAGTTACAAAACAGGCAAGTCGCCATAACCGCAACGTAGCAAAGCGTGCGTTTGTCCTGTAAAAACGGCGTTCTTTCCGTAGTCATTTTCCGTTCCCTGACTCGGCAAATCCCGTACACCGCGCCTAAAATCACCGCCGAAAAGACGTAGAGATAGAAATTAAACACGGAAGCCGTTTCGCCCTGCGCGTTTTTCACGAACAGCTTTTGCGAAAAATCGGCAAATCCGCTCGAAAGCCCCACAACCGCCAACAAAAGCAGCGTTTTCCAAGTCAGCTTGCGTTTGACTTGATTGTTATAAAGGCTCATCGCGATTACCGAGCAAATCAAGAGCCCCAAACCGAGCGCTTGGCTAATCCGAACCGCTTCGCCGTAGCAAGCGAGCGACATCAAAATCGGCACGAGCAATCCCAGCGCAACAAACGCTTCCACGGACATGTACGCGCTACTGCGCACCGCCAACAGCCAACTGACGAGAAAGGCGCTCGTGGAAACTGCTCCGCATACGGCGATCCCGAGCATTTCTCCGTTCACGCGCAATCCTTGCGCGCCACCGTCAAAGAGAACGAACAAAAACCCGATCGCTATACAAAACAGCATACGCAAAAAATTCACCGACAACGCGCTTTGGACGTTCGATGTTTTCCCGCTGATCCGCTCTCCGCAATAGCCTTTGATCGCGCCCGCAAATAGCGAAGCCGTTAAAAATATGTATCCCATGCGGTTCTCCTTTTCGACTCGTCCCTATTATAACAAATCCCCACGCGGATTTCAATATCCTTTTTTTACGTGTTTTTTAGCTTTTTTTAAGAAATGAACACGGCGAGCCCCTGCTTTTGCAAACTCGCCGTGTTTTCTATTCGTTTTATCCTGCGTTTTTTTCCAAAGCCGCTTTATAATCTTCTTCCGTAATGCGGTCTTCCTGCAACAACGTTTCCGCATACGATTGCGCTTGCGTTGTGCCTAAATACCCTTTCCCTTCGCCGCGAATCCGCTTTAAGAGCCACGAGAAAAAAATCTTGACGTCTTTCCCGAGCCCGAACGTCCGCGCGTATCTGCGATCGGAAGCGATCATGTCGTCGTACGTCGTTTCTTCCGTTCCGTTTAATACAAGCGGATTGATGAGTCCGCCGCGAATTGCATGCCGTTCTTCTTCGTCTTCGTCTAAAAACTCCGCGTCCGACGGGCGGAACGGTTGGTGTCCGATGAAACTCAATCTACCCGAGAACACGTCCGCAAACATGAAAACTCCGCTTTTTGCCGCCTTGCCGTTCAAGCCCGCAAACGCGCGCAACCGCACGATTTTGCCTTTTTTGCCGACGACGCTCCGCTTGATTACGATCGTTTCCAACTCCCCCCGCTTTTTCGCCGATCTGCGGCGGAGATATTGCACCAAAAACACAGGGGATAAAAGGATCAGGCATACCCCCGACACCAAAACGTCCAAAACGCGTTTGAAAAGCCACCGATACGTGATCGCGGCAACGGCTACGAGCGCGATACAATCAAACAACACGAACGCGAGCACGCCGTACCATTCGTCTAAAAATACGTCCATTCCTTAACCTTCCGTTTCTTCGTCGAGCACGCCGAGCGTTTCGTCCTGCGCCACCCGTATCACCGCGCTGATTTTCCGCAGCACGTCGTCCTTGCCGTAGCCCGTTTCCGAGCTCGTTGCAAGCAAATTCCGTTCCCCCAAATACAAGTCCGCAGCGATCGCGCGCAAGTGTTCTTTGAGTTTCATTTTGGAAAGCTTGTCCGATTTCGTCAACACGACCGTGAACGGCAAGATGTGGAAATTCAAAAATTGCAGCATTTGTACGTCGTCCGCCGTGGGGTCGTGGCGAGAATCTACCAGCATGAACACGTGCGAAATTTTCTCTTTGTCCTTGAAAAATTCATCGAGCGTCTTTGCCCATTTCGCCTTTTCCGTTTTGGAAACGCGGGCAAACCCGTAGCCGGGTAAATCCGCCAAAACGAATTCCCCAAAGTCAAAGTAGTTGACGAGCCGCGTCCGCCCGGGCTCGCTACTCGTTTTCGCAAGCTTTTTACGGTTTGCGAGCATGTTGATAAACGAGCTTTTCCCGACGTTGGATTTTCCGCATACGGCGATCATCGGCTTGTTGGGCGTGATGAACTGATCGGAACGGGCTGCCGACGTGATAAACGTCGCGTTTTTTATGACGAGCGGTTGCTCGTGTTTTTCTTGTTTCGTCTCGTACATGGTGGCTTCCTTTTTTCAAAACTTTAACAGCGAACACCGTTTTGCGTATCGCCCGTTTCGGGCATTACCGGCATACGCTTGGGTTTTGTCGCGCGTTTTTTAGGCGGTTGCGGTTTTTCGTACCCTGCCCCGCCGAGCATCAACGCAAACACTTCTTCCACGTTCGAAACGGGAATAAAGCGGATTTCCGCGCGCACGACTTCGGGCAGTTCCGCAACGTCCCGTTCGTTGTCTTTGGGAATAATCACCGTCTTGATCCCCACTCGTCTTGCGGCGAGCGCTTTTTCTTTCAAACCGCCGATCGGCAAGACCTTGCCGCGGAGCGTGATTTCTCCCGTCATCGCAATATCCCCGCGCGCTTTTTTCTCCGTCAACGCCGACAAAATCGCCGTCGCCATCGTGATCCCCGCGCTCGGCCCGTCTTTGGGCGTCGCGCCTTCGGGTACGTGCACGTGTAAGTCCGTTTTCGAGAATCCGTCGGGATCTAACCCGTATTTTTCCGCTCGGGAACGGATATACGTCAACGCGGCAAGCGCCGACTCCTTCATCACGTCGCCAAGTTGACCCGTGAGCTTGATTTCGCCTTTCCCTTGCATTTTCACGGCTTCTACCACGAGCGTTGTTCCGCCAACTGCCGTCCACGCTAAGCCCGTTACCGCGCCGATTTCTTCTTGGAAACGCGTTTCGTCGATTTTGAATCGGGGCGCGCCGAGCAATTCTTCCACTTTCTTAGCGTCTACCGTTACGCAAGGCAAGTCTTTGTTTTCTGCGTATTGAACGGCGATTTTACGGCAAAGCGTGCCGACCGTACGCTCCAGCGTACGAACGCCTGCTTCCTTGGTGTAGCCTTCGATTGCGGCGCGGATTCCGTCTTCCGTAAACGTCATATTGTTGTCCGTCAACCCGTTCGCTACAAGCTGTTTGGGCGCAAGATACCGCCGCGCGATCTCCGTCTTTTCTTCCATCGTATAGCCCGAAACTTCGATGATCTCCATTCTATCGCGCAGGGGCGCGGGAATGGTTTCGAGCGTGTTCGCCGTCGTGATGAACAAAACCTTGCTCAAATCGTACGGGTATTCGATAAACCGATCGCGGAACGTCGCGTTTTGTTCGGGATCGAGCACTTCCAAAAGCGCGCCCGCGGGATCGCCGTGCATGTCCGACGTGATCTTGTCGATTTCGTCCAGCAAAAATACGGGATTGACCGAGCCCGCGTTTTTCATGCCGTACATAATCCTACCAGGCATCGCGCCGATATACGTGCGTCTGTGTCCGCGAATTTCCGCTTCGTCTTTCACGCCGCCAAGGCTCATACGGACGAATTTCCGATCCAAAGCCCGCGCGACCGATTTCGCAATGCTCGTTTTCCCGACTCCCGGCGGGCCGACAAAGCACAAGATCGGGGCTTTCATATTCCCCGTGAGCTTTAATACCGCAAGATATTCGGTAATCCGTTCCTTGATTTTCTCCAAGCCGTAGTGATCGGCTTCCAATACCGCCGCGCAATCGGAAAGCGCTTCGGTGTCCGTCGTTTCTTCCGTCCAAGGCAGGGCGAGAACTTGATCCAAATACCCGCTGATCACCGTGTATTCCGGCGACGACGGCTGCATTTTACTCATGCGGTCGATTTCTTTTAAGCACTTTTCTTCCAATTTCTCAGGCAGCTTTTTCGCAAGAACCTTTTCGCGGTATTCGTCTTCTTCTTTCCCGTCGTCCCCGAGCTCTTTATGAATGGCTTTTAACTGTTCGCGTAAGAAATATTCTTTCTGCGATTTGTCGATATTTTGCCGAACGGTAGACGCGATCTTCTTTTCGATTTTGGAAATTTCCAACTCGTCGTTCAAACAGCGTTCGAACAGCTTCAAACGCTCGATCGTGCGACCTTCTTCCAAGATCGCTTGCTTGATTTCCAAACGTACCCGCATCGCGGTTACCGCAACGTCCATGTATTCTTCCGCCTGCGAAATACGTTCGAGTTTGTTGAACGTTTCTTTGGCGATCTTTCCGTCCGCCGCCAATACGTCTTTTACAAGCTCTTTCGCCGTACGGAAATACGCTTCTTCCAATACGGGATCGCCGTGAATCGGCTGAATTTCATCCGCAACGGCATAATAGTACCCGCCGTTTTCTTCCATTGCAATCCGTCTTGCGCGAGCGCGATATAACCCTTCGCAAAGCACGCGGATTGCGCCGCCCGAAAGCTGCGCTACCTGTTTGATACGCGCTACGCAACCCACGGTAAATAAATCGTCCGCGGTAATTTCGTCCTTTTCCGTTTGTTTTTGCGCGCAAATCAATACGAGCCGATCGCCCGCGGAAGCGTAATCGATGGCTTTTAACGTCATTTCCCGACCGACTTCAAAAGAAATGTTCGTGTGGGGGAATGCGACTTTGCCGCGCAAAGGCACGACGGAGAAAATATTCGTTTTTTTCGTTTCGTTATTCGTGTTTTCCATATATTTATTATTACCCATTCTTCCCGACGGTTAAACAAGGTGTATTTTGTTAAAAACGGGCGGAACACGTTCCGCCCGTTTGCTTCTTGGAATCTTCTTATTTTTTTCCTTTCTCTATCGTATCGTAATAATAGCTGTACCCGCCGTATTCCTTTTGTTTCCGCGTATCTTTGTAGTCGTTAATAACCGCGCCGAGTACGTTTACTTTTGCAAATTTCAACAAATCCAGCTCCCGTTCTATATCCCGCAAATAGGACATTTCATGGCGAACGACGATAATCGCGCCGTCCGTATAGGGCGCAACCGCCAACGCGTCCGAAAGGATCAAAACAGGCGGCGTATCGACGATGATATAGTCGTATTCTTTACGCAGCCGATCCATCAAATCTTTCATAGCGTCGCTTTCCAACAATTCGTAAGGACGGAGCGAATGCGTACCGCAGGAAATATACGACAAATTCTTATTCGCAGGAGAAGTCCGCACGACGCTTTCGTAAGACGCTTGCCCCGACAAATAATCGGACAAACCGTTTTCCGATTTTTCGTGGAAGAATTTCGCAACTCTGCCCCTGTGCATATCGGCGTCGATGATGATGACTTTCATATCGGACAAAGCAAACATCAACGCAAGGTTGGTGGCGATCGTCGTTTTGCCTACGTACGGATATCCCGACGTAACGACGATGGCTTTTCCGCCTTCTTTTTGCGGTACGGAAACGGACAACGTCGCTTTAATGCTACGGAACGCTTCCGTAATGTTTACCGGCGTATCTTCGCTGATAACGTATTCCGTTCTGTAGGAAAGTTTCTTTGCTTTTCTGGACGCCCTATAAGCGCGTTTCTCGCTCATGCGTCGACTCATCTCGCTAAAAAATTTCATTTTTTCGCCTCCGTATCGCGCTCGTTATGGGCAACCGTTCCAATCTCGTCGATCGAAGGAACGATCCCCAGCACGGGAACGTTGAATTTTTCTTGTAAGCTCTCCGTGTCCCGAAGCCGTTTATCCGCGCGATCCAATAAAATGAGTACGATACACGCGACCACGCCCGAAACCGCCGCCAACAAGAACGCGTACTTGATCGCTTGCGTCTTGGTGTAGCCGGGATTGAGTAAAGTTACCGTATTCAGCGGCGTCATATTTTGACAGTTCGTCGCTTGGAAATTAGAGTTCGGGGGAAGAACGTTGGTTTCTACGTATTCGGGAACTTCTTCCTTGATCCGTTGCAACAACTTCGTTGCGAACGCTTCGTCGTTCAAAACGGAAATCCGTACGTAGATGAAGCTGTAATAAGTAACCGTGTTCGTCTTCGTATTTTCGGTATCGGTAAGGTAATAGAAATCCGTCGCCTGTTGGATACGGGAAACGTAGGACTTATACCCCGCCGAATACGACCCGTCCGCATTCTTTTGCGGCGCGCCGTCCATGCCTTCCATCAAGATTTCCGCAAAAACTTGCGATTTCAACAAATTCACCGTCGTTTTTACGATATATTCCCCGTAAGCGCCGTATACGTCGTACTTCGGATCGTCGCCGTCGTCCGCT
>JAFVRU010000133.1 GCA_017504065.1 Clostridia bacterium | reverse complement strand
TGACAAGATCGTCGCGGGGATCTTTTGCGCTTCCGTCGTCGCCAAAATGAATACGGCGTGGGAAGGCGGTTCTTCCAACGTTTTCAAAAGCGCGTTAAACGCGCCCGCTGAAAGCATGTGCACTTCGTCGATGATGTAAACCTTGTATTTTCCCGCAACCGGCGGATACTGTACGTTTTCCCGCAAATCCCGCATTTCGTTGACGCCGTTGTTCGACGCCGCGTCGATCTCCGTGATGTCCAAATTGGACGGATCGCTCAAAGCTTGGCAACGCGCGCATTTCCCACACGGCGAGCCGTCGTTGGGCGAGTCGCAGTTGATCGCGGCGGCAAAAATTTTCGCGATACTCGTTTTCCCCGTACCGCGCGGACCGCAAAACAAATACGCGTGCCCGATTTTGCCCGTTGCTATTTGATTTTTCAATACCGTTACGATATGCTCCTGCCGAACGACGTCGTTTAAGCTCGTCGGACGGAACATACGGTATAAAGCCAAATACGCCATGGTGTTCTCCAAAGTTATTTTTTGAATATTTTTTGCAGCTTGCGTTTGCTGCGCTGTATCGCGTTGTCCACGCTCTTGAACGGTTTTTCGCAAACTTCACAAATCTCCGCGCCGCTCATACCGTCCATATACATCGTCATCACCTTAAACTCGAAATCAGACAACACGCGGCTCATTTTTTGCTTGACTTCCCGCCGCTCGTCTTCCAAAATCAACAAATCTTCGGGATTGAACTCCCGCGAGATCCACTCCCCGTCGTCTGAAGAAAGAGAAAGATTCACGGGCATATTTTTCTTGCGCGAAGTCGTTTTGACGGCGTCGAAGATCCGCCGCGAAATGCAAAGATAGGCAAAATTTTTAAAATTCCTACCCTTTTCCCGCTTTTTGTAATCCCCGATCGCGTGGTACAACCCAAGCATACCTTCTTGGATCAAGTCTTCCGTTTCCCCGCCGATCAGGAAAAACCCGCGCGCGCAGTACCGCACGAGCCCGAAATGTCTGGAAATCAGCTCGTCCGTGGCTTGTTTGTCCCCCGCTTGAGCAAGCGCGACCAGCGCTTCGTCCGTCTTTTTCTCGCTTACCATATCTCCGTACCCGTTCCTTATAAGCGGTTTCGCACCACTTCGTACGCCGCGATCCCGAGCGCCACCGACGCGTTCAGGGAATTGACTTTGCCTTGCAAGGGAATAGAAAGAATTTTATCGCTCTTTTCTTTGGTGAGCCGCTTTACGCCGCTATCTTCTCCGCCGACGATGAGCGCCACGTTTCCGTCGAAGTTTTCCTTATAAATATCTTCGCCGCCCGCTTCCAACGCGTATACCCAGTACCCCGATTTTTGCAGGGTTTCGATCGCTTGGTTTAAGTTGGGCACTTTCGCGACCTTGATATGCTCCGCCGCGCCCGCCGAAATGCGGATCACGCTTTCCGTAACCGAAGCGCTTCCCGACTTCGGAATCACCACTCCGTCCGCGCCCGCGCATTCCGCCACACGCAAAATACTGCCGAGATTGTGCACGTCTTCGATCCCGTCGCAAAGCACGATAAGTCCGCCTTTTTCGCTCTTTTTCTCCGCGATAATATCGTCTAAATCGTAATATTCGTAGTCGGTCGTATACGCGATCACGCCTTGATGACGACGCGTTTCGCTCTCTTTATCCAACACCTGCTTGTCCACGAATTGCACGCGGATATTCTTTCTTCTCGCTTCGGCAAAAATCATGGAAATCGAGCCTTGCGCGCCCTTTTCCAGCAACAGCTTGTCGATATTTTTATCCGTTTTCAAAAGCTCGATAACAGCGTTTCTTCCTTCCGTTTTCAAAATCCCAACTCCCTTAACGACAGGGTTTAAACGCCCTGCGCGTTTCTTCGATCTTAAAATCTTCGTCGTTTAACACGGACAACAGCTCGTCCATTCGTCCCGTTTCTCCGAGCAAATACAAATACCCGAGCACCGCTTCAAAACCCGTCGAACGGTTATACTCCAAGCTCGACGCGCTCTTGGCTTTTGTCGCTTTTTTCGCGTTTTTCGCGCGGCGGAATACGTCCGCTTCTTCTTCGGTGAACAAGGGTTCTACCCTTTCCAAAAACGCGCTCTGTCCTTTGGCGGAAAGAATTTTCGACGCCACGCGTTGGAAATCCGCGACTTTGCCCGTCGCCGCTTTCACCAGCCGTTCCCGCACGTACAGCGAATACGCCGCGTCGCCCAAGAACGCGAGCGTGATCGGCGAAATTTGCAATACTTGCGTTTTGGTCAAATTTTCTCCGCCCGTCAGCATCTTTTCTCTCCTTTTTCGTCGTTTCATTCGACTGCGCCGCAAGAAAGGGTCGTTCTGTATTTCCACAGCGAAACAAATTCTTTTCTATTATAGCATACCCGAAAAAAAATTACAAGCAATTCTGCGGTTTTTTCTTGCAATCCCCCCGATTTCTTTAAGCCGCCGCCCCGTCGAAATATCCGACGACGCCCGCCGCGATCGAGTTCGCCAATTTTTTTTGCCAAGTTTTGGATTGAAGCAAGCGTTCGTCCGCCGAATTGGACAAAAAACCGCACTCGACGATCACCGACGGATACACGCTGCATTCCAGCATATAATACTCCCCCGATTTCTCCGCGCGCGCTTTCACGCCTTCGGTTGCGTAGAGTTCGTTGAGCTGTCTTTGCAGCGCAATCGCGAGCGCTTTTCCGTCTTCGCTTTTTTTGCTGTAAAACACCTGCCCGCCGCGCACGCTGCCCGACGGGTAGAAATTTTGGTGAATGGACAAAACGAGATCGGGCTTGGCGGCTTCAATCAACTCCTTTCGGCGTTGCATATCCCGTTTTTTAAACCCTTTCGTTGCGGTATCGTACAGCCCCGCTTCCGTTTTTCTTGTCAAGACTACGTCAAAGCCCATGTCCGTCAACTCGTCTTTGAGAAAGTGCGTGATCGACAAATTCAAATCGCTTTCTTTCAATCCCGTCGTTCGACCGACTACGCCGCCGTCCACTCCGCCGTGCCCCGCGTCCAACACAATGCGGAATTGCCCGCTCTCCACCGCGGCAACCCAAGCCGCTCCGTTCAACACCCCGAAGCATAACGCCGTCGCCGTAAAAAATGCCGTTACCACTACTGCCGCAATCGCGGCGATCCATGACCTTTTCATACGGTTATCCTATGCCGCGCGAGCAGAAAATATCCGTCCGTTTTGACAATCCCCGCGCCCTTTCGGCAAACCCGTCTAAAATCCGCCCCAAAGCATTTTGTATACTGAAAATATGAATACGCTGTTATTATCCGTCGCCGTAAAAGGCGTCTTTTACGTAGTTTTCTTATTCGCCGTTTGTTTTTTCGGAGTACATTTGGCTCGACTCGTCGGGTTTGGCTGGGAGTACAAAAACCGTTCCACACCGCAAAAGCCCGAACCGCCGCCCGAAAAGAAAACTCCCGAAACCACGTCTCGGGAGCAGGTCTATTATATTGTCGAACGCAAACGGCGCAAGCCGAAAACTTCTTACGGCGAACCGAAAGAAATCCGTTTCAAATAGTTTATTTTCCATCGGGAGCGATGAGTTCGCCCGCTTGATCGTCGAATTTTTCCAAATTTCCGCCGTCCGCCCAAAGCCGTTCCAAATGATAGAACAACCGCGTTTCGTCGTTGAAAATATGCACAATGACGTCGCCGTAATCGATGACCGCCCAACGCCCGTCGCGAACGCCTTCCGTACGGGACGGAACAATCCCCAAATCCTTTTCGATGAGTTCTTCTACTCGTTCGCCCATCGCGCGGATTTGCGGAGCGTTGCTCCCGCTTGCGATGATGAAATAATCGCACAAATCCGTTTTTTCGCGCACGTACAACGCGACGATGTCTTTCCCGCGTTTGTCTGCCAACGCCTTACATACCGCAACCGCCAATTCTTTACTCGTTACCTTTGCCATACTTTTCTCCTTTCTTTTGATAAAATTGATAAGCTTCTTTTGTCAGCGGGTAGATATCCCCGCCTTTTTTCTTTAAAAACTCCAAAGTTTCATACAACGCTTTTTCCAAACACGCGTCCAAGGAATCCCCCTGCCAAAACAGCGCGCGCAGCTCGTCCACTCCGTCATAGCTCCGTTCTTCTTCCAGCATATCCGCAAGAAAAATCAACTGTTCCAAGGGGCGCATATTCGGTCGTCCGCTCGTATGATACCGAATCGCGTCAAGCACTTCGGGATCGGTTACCCCAAACCGTTTTTCCGCTGCGTACGCGCCCGTATATTGGTGGAGCACGGACAACGGAATTGCGCCGTAACTCGTATCTTCTTCGAACCCGACAAGCAGCGGATCGTCCAAGCGCAAGTACTTCCCGCAATCGTGGAACAGCGCGGCGGCAATCGCCTGTTTTTCAGGGATTTTGAGCGCAGTAGCCCGCGCAGCCGCCAACTCCGCCACACGCAAGCTGTGCGCAATCCGTTCGGGTTTTTCCAACGCCAACGCGGCGTTGGCTTGGGGAATTTCATAGAGCTTTTTCCCCGTGATATACTCCGCCAGCGTTTCGGGCATATATTCGTTTACACGCAACCCTGCCCCCGCCAAAACGCGAATTTTCGTAGAAGAAACGTCCAATCCGTTATACCCGATTACGGCGAAATCTTTCCCGAATTTTTCTTTAAACGCCGCGCGCTCGGTTTCCAACCAGCCGTCCTTTTCGTTTCTGGCGCACACGGCAAGCGTTACGTTTTCCAAAATCTCCGTCGGATTTTTCCAAGTCGGAAAATCCCGCAACATATCCGTTCCCACCAGCCAAAAAAGCTGCGCCGTCGGATATTCGGCTTTGAAATGCCGACAGGTCAAGTAGGTATAGCTCGTGCCCTTGCGTTCGATCTCGTACTCGCTGACTTCGGCTTTTTTCAAGCCCGAAAACGCAAGTCGGCAAAGCTGTAACCGCTCGGAATCGGGAGAAAGCGTTTTCCCCGACTTATGCGGGGGCGCATACGCGGGCATAATCAGCAGCTTGTCCAACCCCAAGCCGTCGATCGCCGCCTGCGCAAGGCGGATATGCTCGTTGTGCGGCGGATCGAACGAACCGCCGAAAATCCCGATCTTCATACTGCGTACTCCCTATACTCCTATTATACTACATATTTTTCCGATTATCAAGTTTAAAAAGCAAAAAATCCGTCAAAAATCAAGACATGAAAAAATCTGCATTTATTTCCGACGTGTTTTTCGCGTTTTTCATCAGTTCCCTGTTCACCCTTTGCTTTTTCCGTTACCTGCGCATCGCGTTCGCGCTGTCCTTGACGTTGAGTATCCTTTGCGGATTCTTGACCGCGCTCGCCGTAGCCGCGTTGTTACGCTCCAAGCGCAAGGATTTGTATTTGCGGAAAACGGACGAAACGTGCAAGGAAAAACTACTGCTCCATCTCGCCCTGCTCAGCGACGAGAAAAAAACGGAATATTTCCAAACCGCGCTCGCTTTGACCGAGCCTGTCGGGCGATTCGCCAAACTCCGATTATTCACGACAAAGGAGTTTTATTTTCTACATTTCACCCTTTCGCCCGTGAATGCGGACGACGTAGCCAAATACGCGCGTTGGAAAACGAGAAAACAAAAAGTTCTATGCTGTTCGCACGTGGACGAAGCCGCAAATATGCTGTGCGAACGGCTGGGGATACGCGTCAAAACAGGCGAACAGATCTATGCGTTTTTAAAGGAAAACGAACAGTTGCCGCAGTCCTTTTTAGGCGATGAAACCGCCGATAAAAAACGCAAACGCCGATTTCGGCTTTGGCTGTCCAAACGCAACGCCAAGGGGTTTGCTACGGGCGGTTCGCTCGTGCTCGTTACTTCCTTAATTACTCCGTTTCCTTACTACTATCTCGTATTCGGCGGACTGCTGCTAATCGCCGCGATTTGCACGCGGATTTTCGGTTACGAATAATCGGAAAACGCCCTACCCAGGTATGCGATGACGTCGCTTGCTGTCAAGGAATATTCCCCGATCTCCGTCGCGGCGAGTTCCGCCGCTTTCCCAACGAGCTCCGCCCCCAAAAGTCCGCCGTCGAACGCCGAAGCGCCGCTTGCGCAGAGCCCTGCGATCACGCCGAGTAGCGCGTCGCCGCTACCCCCTTTCGCCTGTCCCGAACAGCCCGCGGCAATCAGGACCGTTTTGTCCCCGTCCGAAAGCACGGACGACGCGTTTTTCAGTAGAACGTTGATTTGATATTTCGAACAAAACTCCCGCGTGGCGTAAACGCCGTCTTGCAGAATTTCATCCACCGTTTTGCCCGTCAATCTCGCATACTCTTTCACGTGCGGCGTCAATAAGACGTCGCATTTTTTCTCGGAAAACAGTTTGGAAAATTCCGACGTTTTATACTTTGCCAAGCTATTGAGCCCGTCCGCGTCCAAAACAAGCTTGCCCGTATATTCCCGCAACAAAAACTCCGCGCCGAGCGCGACGGCTTCGGAGACGCCCATTCCCGTTCCGTACGCCACCGCGTCGTAGCCCAAAAGCTCCCGCAAATTTTCCGTTTCAAACGCAAACCGTTCCCCGTCGCAGACAGGCCGCAATAAAATTTCCGGCAACGCCAAAACGTAGCTTTGCAACAACGATTTCGGTACGTACAAAGTCGTATACCCCGCGCCTGAACGCAAACAACCCGCCGCCGCCAAATAGGGCGCGCCCGTGTACTCCAAACTCCCGCCGACAATCGCGGCTTTTCCGTAGCTACCCTTATGGGAATTGCGTTTGCGCTTGGGCAATACCGCTCTCACGGCTTCCTGATCCGCCACCGTGGCGTATCCGCGGCTCGGCAAAACGATCCCGATATCCGCGCGACGGACTTCACCCGCAAGATCCAGCCCGTCCTGCAAAAGCGCGCCCGCCTTTTTCTCCCCAATGCAAAGCGTTACGTCCGCGCAAACCGCCGCGCCGGGCGCGAGCCCGTTATCCCCGCAGAGCCCCGACGGAATATCCGCCGACAAAACTTTTGCGCCCGTACTCCGCAAAGCGTTGATCTTGTTCACCGCTTCGGCGTTTTTTCCGTCCAAACCGCCACGCAAGCCCGTACCGAACAGACAATCCACCACCAAAGCGTATTGTTCGTTCGGAACTTCCGTCAAAATCTCCCCGCCGAGCGCAAGCCAACGCGCTCGGTTCTTCGCGCAATCGTCCGAAAGCTTGTCCGCAAAACAAACGGTTTCCACCGCGCGGCTGCGTTCTTTCAAAATCCGCGCGCAAACGAACCCGTCGCCGCCGTTATTCCCGCCGCCGCACACGCAAAGCACTTTTCCGCTCGGCGCAAGCTCCGCAGCCAAATCGGCAAGCGCAAGCCCCGCCCGTTCCATGAGCTCCGTCGAAGCAACCCCGAGCGTTTTGATTGTGTACTCGTCCGCCGAGCGCATCTCGGCGTTTGTCAATACGAAATCCATATCCGTTCCCCTTTACGTCCGCAAGGACACTTCCGCCGCCGCGAACCGTTCTTCACCCATTTCCGTTTCCGCGAGCAATCCGCCTTCGTCGTCCACCGAACGGAGCGTTACGGTAAGTTTTTCTTCCCCGATCAGCAACGTCGCGCGCTCGTTCAGATACCCCAAAAAGGCGCGATACGCTTGCATTACGTCCCGCCGAAACGTCGTCAACGCGCAAACGAGTTTTTCTTCCACAGCCGCAACTTCGGTTTCGGAAAACGGTTTCCCAAGCGCTTGCGAAAGGGTGATCGCGAGCCCCGAAAGCTCGTCTGGAAGTCCGTTTGCAACGTTTAAGCCCACGCCGACGACCGACGAAACTACGCGCTCGCCCGAAAAGGCGTTTTCAATCAAAATTCCGCAAATTTTTTTGCCTTGTACGTGAATATCGTTGGGCCATTTGATCACGGGTTCTACCCCGTATGCCCGTAGCGTTTCACACACCGCCACCGCGGAGTTCGCCATAATCGTAAACGCGTCTTTCGCCGCAAGCGTTTCATGAAAGGTCAACGCCGAAAGAAACACCCCGCCCGCGTCGGAAGCAAAGCTTCTGCCTTTTGTTCCCCGTCCGCGCGTTTGCCGTTTGGCGCTAACGACCAAATTTTGGCGCTCCGCCCGTTTTTCCTTGCAATAATCGTTCGTGGAAGCAAGCTCGTCAAACCGTTCGATTTTATATCCGTTACACTCGTTCATCTCGTACCTGTACCGCCTTAATCATCCGTTTCATATTCCCGCAAAGCCGCTTTCGCCGTTTCGTAATCGAAACCTTTGGAAAGCAAATGCCGATACGCTTTTTGACGCGTTTGCGCGTCCACCGTTTTTCCGCGCAGATATTTCGCAAGCAACCGCTTTGCCGTTTCTTCTTCCGCTTCCCCGTCCAACCCGCCAAGCGCGCCGTCGATCGCTTCGTCGGAAACCCCTTTGCTTTTGAGCTCCATACGGATCAACCGTCCGCCCTTATACTTCGCGGCGTTTTCCACGTACGCTTCAGCGTATTCCCCGTCGTTCAAGAAATTGTATTCCCGAAGTTTTTCAATCACGTAGTCGCTTACCGCGGACAAATAGCCCTTCCCCGCGAGAAAGACGCGAATTTGCTTTTCCGTTTTCCGCGTAGCCGAAAGATGCGCGAGCGCCTTATCGAGCGCCGTAGCTTTCTCGCTTTCCAGCTGCATTTCTGCGAGCCGTTCTTCCGCGATCATTTGCCCGACTTTTAAACGGTTTTTGACCGCCGTTTCCAAAGTCAGTCCGCAACAAAACCGCCCGTCAACGTAAACGTTGCAGCGCGTTTTGTCTTTTACTTGTGGGGTAATCGCCGTAATTTCGTTCACTTCCGTACTCCTTACTCTATTATTGTACCACTTTTACGCTAAAAAGTCAACCGACGGAGCGTTTGGAGCAAAAAACCGTAAAATATTTTGAAATTTTTTCGCGTAAACGTTTACTTTTTCAAAAAATTGTGTTACAATATTCTTGATACAATACGTATAGGAGAAATTTTCTATGAAATACCATACCGTTGACATCAAAGGCTTTGAAGCGCATTTGCCCATTTTACCCTTGCCGAGCGGCATTAGCATCGCGTTTTTCAACTTACACGGCGATAGCGAACTCACCGAACATTGCGCAAAAGCGCTCGCGAAAGAATTGTCCGACTGCGACGTTTTGATCACCGCGGAGTCCAAGGGGCTGCAACTGACGCATTGCGTTGCGAGAGAGCTCGGGCAAAGATACTATGCCGTTGCGAGAAAGAGCAGAAAACTGTATATGCAAGACGGGATTGAAATTTCGATTGAATCGTCAATTACAACGGGGCAGGTACAAAAACTCTTTCTTTCCAAGCACGACGAAGATTTACTCAAAGGCAAGAAAGTCGGGATTGTGGACGACGTCGTTTCCACAGGCGCTTCCCTTGCGGGTTTGGAAATGCTCGTAGAAAAAGCAGGCGGGATTATTCACAAAAAAGCGTTCGTACTCGCCGAAGCGGAAGCTGCGGACCGAAAAGACGTGATCTATCTCGCTTCCATTCCTATTTTCGCGTAAAAACTCCGCAAAACCCCACGAACGGCAACATTTTCTAATTTTGCCGTTCGTTTTTTCTATCGGGAATTACTTGCATTTTTTGTAAAGATAGTATATAATGAAAATACGAAAAGAAAATCATTCGACAAGGAGCGTAAAATTATGGCGAAAAAACCTGTTGAAAGTACATACGAAGAAGAACCGAAAGTGATCGTAAAAAAGAAAGGCGGTTGGCTCGGTAAGATTATCGCGTTGCTTTTGGGCTTCGTGATGGGGATCGGCGCGACCGCAGGTACGGTGGCGCTCTTGGTAACCAAAGTAAAAATCAACAAATCCGCGGATATGGTCGGTAAATTCGTGGACGATTTCAATTTCTCTTCGTTGGTGGAGAAAAACTACGTCGATGAAGCCGTCGGCAATATGACGGTCGTCGAACTCGTCAAAAAAACGTCCGAAGCCGCAAAAACGGGAACGTTATCGAGCTTTGCGGAGCTCTTTCCCATTCTTTCCGATAAAACGACCGAGCTTGCGGACGAATTAAAAAACAGCTTCGGTTTACAAATCGACAAGGATACGTTGTTGAACACACCGTTTAAAGAACTCTCCACCTATCTCGGCGACGCGGTAAAAACGACTCCGCTCGGCAACTTCCTGCAAGCGGCGGGCGAAGAAGGTAAGCCGCTCGATCCGATTTTGCTCGAAATTTGCTACGGGGAGTACGGCGTGGATTACGTTTATAACGCCGACGGAGAAATTGAAATGCTCGAAGGCAAAACGGCGGTTACGTTGGCGGCGCTTACCGCCGACCCGATGGCGACCGTATCCAAGATCGCACTCGCTTCCGCACTCCCGAATTTAGAACCCGACGACGAAGTGTTAAACACGCTCGCTTACGGGGAACGGAACGTTACCTACAAATACGTAACCGTAGACGGAAAACCCACCGCGCAAATGCAACAGAAATTCCTGACGTTCGACGGCGCGAAATATTACGATTACCAAGACAACCCGATCGTCTGCGAAGCGACGGCGGCGGAAAACGGTTTTGTGAAAATCGTCGAAACGGTTACGAAAGGCGAAACCACGCGCACGGAAACGTACTACGTAAAAGACGTGAATGGCGACGGGAAATATTTGGCGTTTGAAGCCCCCGAAGATACCGCCACCCCTACACTCTTTAAAAAGACGCTGATCGGGGATTTGAGCGAAAATGCAGCGCAGCTCATCGACGGCTTGTATTTGAAAGACGCTTTGGACATCAACGCAAATTCGCATAAAGTACTCATCGCGCTCGCGTACGGACAATACGGAGTCGATTACCAAATCACAGGCGAAGCGCCCAACCAAACCATTCAACCGATCAACGGCTCGAAGCCCCGCACGATCGGGTATTTAAAGGCGAACAACGATACGTTGATCAACGACATTCAACTCGCCGATATTTTGCAGGAAGACCCCGACGATAAGATCGTTATGTACTTATTGTTGGGTAAAGAAAACGCGCATTACAAAATCGATACGGCGACGGGCAAAGCCGTTATGCTGCAACGCCGCGTAATCGTCAACTCGACCTACGACAAGGCATATAACGAATACGGCGAAGAATACCCTGACGGCTACGCGCTCGACTTCGCGAACAGAACGTTCACCGAAAGCGGCGTACAGTACAAAATCTCCACGCAGGCAACGGACTCGCTGGGCGTTCCCGTTACCGTAAAAATCGGCGAGCAGCTGGTTGCGGGCTCGACGGACGAATACGAACCCGTGTACGGCACGGCATATTACTTGACCGATTTGGACGGCAATCCCGTACTTTATAAGAAGCATACGCTCGGAGATTTGTCGGGGGAAAACAATCTCATTTCGACAATCAGCACCCGTTTGACGGTTACCGAAGTATTCGGGGAAGAAAAGACTTCGCAAAACAAGATTTTAAAACACTTGGGCGAAACGACAATCGACGGACTCCCCGACGCAGTAGAAAAGCTTACGTTCGGGCAAATATTTGAAAGCGATATTTACGCTGACAGCAAATACTCCCCCGCGGACGGCGAGCCCGAATCCTTTACCGACGTCAACGGACATCTCGTTCAAACAGGCGATTATATCTACATTGACGGCAGCGGTAACAAATGCTTCCTGCCCCAAGACCAACGCACGGTCAAAGGTACTTGGAAATACCTGCTCGCCGACCACGTATACGCCGAAGAACTCAAAGCGCGGAACACCGACTCCGATCCCACCAACGACTTGACGGAAGCGGAAATCAAAAAACTTACCGTTCAGCACGGTTTGGAATACTCCATCTCCAACCAAATGGGCAACTTAATGGACAATATGGCGTATAACATTCACCACGCGCCTTTGAACGAAATGGCGGAGGACGGACTCGTAAAAATGTCCACGAATACGCTCAACCACAAGATCCGCCACTCGGGCGGAACGGGCGACGCGTATTTGCCGGGCGTAGCATTCCCCGCCGACGATCCGTCGAAAACGACGATTGGGGAATTGAACGTAGACGAGCTTGTCGTCTATCTCGACAATATCCTGTCGTGGATCGATACGTTGCCGCTTAGCACACTCCCGTAACGTAAGGGCTTCCCGAAATTTCGGGGAGCCTTTTTTTCAGCGTGTTTGCGGGATTTTTTTATAAAAATCCTTAAAAATCGATTGACTATTTACGGGAAATGGTCTATAATAGTTCTACGCGGCTGTGAAAACGGCTGTTTTACCTTGCGTATC
>JAFVRU010000132.1 GCA_017504065.1 Clostridia bacterium | reverse complement strand
ATTCATAATCGTCAAATTATCCGCGCCGTGATATACCACGACTTGATATTCGGAATTTTCAGGCAACGCATTAAATTCTTCCGCAAAAGTTTCCGCCCAACGATATCCCATACCGTTGTCTACGGCGTAAACGTAAATTTGTTGTTTCGTTTCATCGATGGACGCGCCGACGCTTTCCCCGCCGCAGCCTACAAACGTACTAGCGCTCATTCCAAGCGCTAACGCGCAAACAAAAACTTTTTTCGTGTTTTTTATCTTCTTCATAATTTTCTCCTTACTTAAATATTTATTTTTTTATGGATCATGCCCAAAGGTCTTTTATAATTACATCTTCTAATGCATTGTTCGACGTATCTATGACTTCGTTTTCCGTTACGTCCGTCATGAATTGCGCATCTGAAATTTTCACATTCGCAATATACGTCGCCTTACTGGTATCGCCACCCGTATAAACGCCTTTATTTGCCGTCCATATCCCGATACCGCATTGATAATTGCCTACGTCAAACGCTTGTTCAAGTACATTTCCGTTTGCATCCTTTTCCGGCAATTTCATTTCTACCGTAATCCATTGATTTACAAACGCTCCGCTGGAAAAGCCCCCTGTCGTCAACAGCTCGCCTTTTTGATTATAGAACCGTATTCCGCTGTAATTTGCCTGCTCGTTGCCGACGTATTTTTCCATATCGTACCACAAATATTTATTAAACTGCGGTAAATATGCATACAAATCAATGGCTTTTTGTGTATAGATATCAAAGGTAATATATCGCCCGGGTTTTAATTCGTTCCTAAATGCTTCGCCAAAACATAACGCCGAATCTTTTCCACTCGCCGTCGAGTCGTTAGATTCCCATTTATAAACGCCCGTTCTGCCACCGATCTCTTGATAACAATATTCCAAGGACGTAACAGCCGTGTTCGCTACAGAAAATTTCTCCGAAGAAAATTCTCCGTTCTCCGTCAAGACGCTTTGCGTTCCCTTGCCGTTTAGTGTAAATTGCGTGGTTTGCGTTAAAAATTCACCGGATTCGTTACTAGCCACTACGTATAATTTATAAACGAATTTTTTGTTTAAAGCTTTTACTTTCTCGTTAAACGAGTCAAAGTTATCTCCTTCGTTAAACACAGCGACTTTTTCATTAGTAGCCAAACACGTAACAACGCACTTTTTCCAAGTATATCCCTGCTTCAAAACCTTTACTATCCCTGTTTCCGAAGAATAGGCGCTTCCGTTTGAAAAACCCAAATCGTAATACGTATACAGTTCGTATTCTCGTACCTGCCCCGCACGTAACAAAACAGAAAGGATATATTTACCTTCCGTTTGCGCTGTGAAACGATTGTCGGACATACCTACTTCTTCACCATCTTTGGTCAAAGTATACACAGGCGTTGCCGTTTGTTTATAATTGGTCAAGAGCATTTGCGGCACGGTAATCTCCGAAAAACATGCGTGCGTTTTTCTCGCGAACTCTAAAATCGCGCCATCGTCTACCGCCACTTTGCCTTCGTCCAGCATTGTAAACGTACAATCGGAATGTCCCGTTGCCGTAATCACACGCATAGCATAAGCTTGATCAAAAGACAAGGCATCAAACAAATATGCACCGTCGATATAGACTTTTCCATCTGCTTTATTTACAAAACGATTCGGCACGGCAATCCCTGCAAACGAAACGCTAATTAAGCTATCGTAATCGGTTTTTTGCAAAGGAATGATAAAACTGTCCTTTTCGACGTCGTAAGTATAAGCAGCGGAAAGACTGGGAGTTGCGCCCATCTCAATCGTAACCGTTTTATCGACGTAAACAATCTGTCCCGCTTGATCGATTGCGGCAAACGTAAGCGTATGCTCGCCCACGTTCAACGATCCGTCTTTGTTCAATGCGCCGTCTGTATCGTATAACTGTATATCTAATGCGTTCCCGAAACCGTCCTGCGCTTGAATTCCTTCATAGATTTTTTGATAAAATTCCGTATAAACGACGTTTTGCGTTTGCATGGAATTTGCGATGCTCGGCGCATTATAGATCGTTACGTTGATCGTTACGCTTTCACCACCGTAGGAATATGTTGCGGAGTATGTACCCTGTACGCCAAAATTCACCTTTGTGGAATCCAAAGCAACGTCGAACTCGTATTCGCCTTGAACCGCCCTTACGGACGAAGTATACGCGTCTAAACTTGTTTCTCTGACGGAAATATGTAAATCTTTCGCACCGACAATACGGATTTTATCGTTTTCTATATCGCTAGCGGAATTTCCGCCTACAACGATTTGTTCGCCGTCCCCGCTCTTAATCGACGCGGATTTATCTTTTCCACACGCGCAAAGCGCGCTTACTCCGCAAAAAAGAGCTGTCATTAAACACAATCGGATTATCTTACTTTTTTTCAAAGCCGACCTCCGTCTTTTTGTATTTTTTAGGGAATTCGCCAAAAGCATGCGGCGAATTCCCCACCTTAAATTTATTGCTTTTATTTTTTACTAAATCTTACGCGTTGCCGAGAAGCTTCGTGGTAGATAT
>JAFVRU010000131.1 GCA_017504065.1 Clostridia bacterium | reverse complement strand
CTTTGCTTGACGAATTGAAAGATTCGACGGACGGGATTGATTTCTACGAAGAAGACGAAACCGATCGCGTGGCGAGATACAGCGGGAAATGGGTAATTTGCCGCGTGATTACCGAAGATCGGTCGGCGGAAACGGAAGAAACGTATTTCTTCGAATTGCATGCTTCCAACGGCGAAAAACTGCTTTCGAGTGAAGAATACACGTCCTACAACGGCGCTATTCGCGGAATCGAAACGCATAAAGCGAATATTTTGAAGAACAATTTCCGCATCACCCTTTCGAAAAAAGGCGATTATATTTTCAAGCTGTTGAGCGGGAAAAACATGCTGCTTTGCATGGGCGAAAACTATCCGACGAAAGCGGGCTGCGAAAGCGCGATCGAGTCAGTGAAACGGTTTGCAAGAACGGCGTTTGTCGATGAAAACGTGCAAGATCATATCGTTAAAGTTCCCGTGGAAGACGACAGCCCCGTCGAACCCTTGCCCGACGGCTACAACGGCAAGTGGTTGATTTGGGACGCGACCGATCTCAACGGCTCGCCCGTGTATTATTTCGAGTTGTATGCAAACAACGGCGAAAAACTGCTTTCGAGCGAAGAATACACCACCTACGTCGGCGCGGTGAACGGAATTCAGACCCACAAAACGAACATCGAAAAAGGCAATTTCCGCGTTTCCTTGACCAAGCGCGGCGATTATATCTATAAGCTTTTGAATGGAAACGGGCAGCTCCTTTGCTTGGGTGAGCACTACAAAACCAAAACGCGCTGCTTGAACGCAGTCGAATCGGTGAAACGGTTCGCGGCGAACTCCCCTGTGCTTGCAACGGTCGGGATTACGAAATAATTCACGAAATAGCGGTAACAACCAAGTATCACTTTCCCACCCAAGAAAGATGGAAAGACTCAGTCAAGACATTGTCTTGCGTAGGCGAGAAATCTCTTTTTTAGATACACTCCACGCGGTCGTTTCACTCCCTTGGTCGGTATGACAATGCGGGGGAACAACCAAGTATCACCTTTGCGACGGGGAAAGATGGAAAGACTCCGTCAAGACATTGTCTTGTCAAGGCATAGCCTTGCATAAGCCACGCGATAATCGCGTGGCTTTACTATATAACAAAAACGCGGATCTTCTTCGATCCGCGTTTTTGATTGCAACATTCCATTTATCGTGCTCCGCCGCCACCGCCGCCGATACCGCCGCCGCCAAATCCGCCGAAGCCGCCGCCACCGCCGCTTCTGCCCACGAACGTACCGCCGACTTTTTGCATATTCGCCAAGCGTGCCGAACGCCATACGTTGGCAAGCGCTACGCGCATACAACGGTGCAAAATCCAATAATCGAACAAGGTTAAATCGTTAAACCCAACGCCCCAACTCGGCGGCGCAACCGTGAGTTTTTTGAACTTATCCGACCATTCTTTCGTAATTCCGAGCACTTGCGCGTACGGCAAAACGTCGTAATACAGCTCGGGATTTTCTTCAAGCATGACCTTGATTTTGTCTTCTTCCGTATATAGAATAAAGTCCTTAAACCCCAAAATTTGTCCAAGCCCGTCTACGTAGTTTTTCGTACGGGACAACGCGGAGTGCGTCAATCCGCAAATCAGGAAGGTAAACGCGCTCATTACAAGCTTTTCAAAGCTCGTCATCACGTAGTTTGCGGCAAGCAACACAAACAATAAAGACGCAATCGCCGCAATCCCGATCTCCAACGCCAAAAAGGCGAATTGTTTTTTCTTCGTCCATTTATAGCGGTAATTTTCTTTACACCAAGCAATCACCGCGATCGCAACTACGGGAATCGCATACACAATCCCAAACGCGTACAAGTACCCGCCGCCAAGCGACAAGCCCTGCAACAGCGGCACGAGCAAAGCGAACAGGATCGCGAGTACGCACCCCCCGACAAATCCGAGCACCGAACGACGTTCGTACATCGGTTTTGGAGTCGGAGCGCACTTCCCCGCCGTTTTCGCTTCGTCGAAGAACTTGCCTTGGAGTTCGGAAATTTTAACCGCCTTTCTCGACCAAGCCGCAGCTTCTTCAAACGGTTTTTCGCTTTGTAGCGTTCGCGCGGACGCAAATAGCCCGTTGAATAAAATCTTCTGATGCGTGGGCGCGCCGTCGGGTAAACTCGGTACGCAACTGATGAGCTCGGGGTCTTTTTCGTCTTCGAAATTGATTTGCAAATACCCCTGATCGGCGAAATAAAAAATCATCGAAGTAACGTCTTCGTCATCCGCCGTGCCGTCCAAATACTTGCCCATTTGCAACGGGTCAAGCCCGTCGGGCGCTTTAATATTTACAACGGTGATCATTTCGTAGTCTTTTTTCGTCAAGCGCCTAAGCAGGAACGCGAGCGCCGCGCAAATCACCCCGCCGAGCGCAATCTTCCACATATCGTCGGTCAACAACTGCGTTTTCAAATACCCGTCCATAACGCCGCTCGGATACGAAAATTCCACGGTAATCCCCGCAGCCATCCATTCGTGATACGTTTCGTTATACACAAGCGGAAGCTCGGCTTGGCGGATTTGGATTTGTCGAGCGGAAACGGTTACGCTATTGGGCTCGCGCTTGTTTTCCGTACCGTATTCTCCGATATACACTTCGTAATTTTCCGCGGAAATATCTTCGGGAAAATTGACGATAACCGTTACGTCCTTTAACGGAACAGACCAGCCGAACCCGACCGTGTCCAAAGCCATGCCGTCGTCAAACGCATTGGAAACGTCTTGCATGGTATACGAAATCTCGTACGTCCAAACGTTGCCCTTTTCCGCTCCGCCAACGCAATTCACGTCCAAGAACTCGTCCGTATCGGGATTGGATTTTACGTTATACGAAAACGCGTCGTTGCCTGCGCAGGACGCCGTAATATCCCTGTAAATCGCGCCCGTTTTGGGCAAACTGCGGTAGAACATCGTCAGCCCCGAAGTCAGGAATTTGACCGTG
>JAFVRU010000130.1 GCA_017504065.1 Clostridia bacterium | reverse complement strand
TATGAAACTATCGAACAAGTTGCGCCTGATTTATTCGAAAAAATCCGTGAGCTTGTAAAAGCGGGAAAATGGAATATTACGGGCGGTTGGTTCTTGCAACCAGATTGTCTTATGCCTTGCGGGGAAACGTTTGTGCGATTAATTTCCGTAGGGAAAAAATATTTCCAAGAAAAATTCGGCGTAACCACGAACGTTGCGCTGAACTTTGATTCTTTTGGGCATAGTTTAGGATTAGTGCAAATTTTAGCGAAAAACGGATATATTGGGTATTTGATTTGCCGACCCAATAAATCTTCCAAATTTTCTTATCCCGGCAGATTTTTTAAATGGACTGCTCCCGACGGTAGTGAAGTTTTGGTTTCGCAAAGCGATTCTTACAGTTCATTCCTTGGCGAAGCTGCGGTCAAAATCGCAAAAGAAGCAAAAGGCGAAAGTATTTGGATGTTAGGCGCAGAAGACGGCAAAGAATGCAAAGGCGCAGAAGATATCGATTATTCGCTTTGGGGCGTCGGGAATCATGGCGGCGGCCCGTCCCGTAAAGACTTAAAGGATATTTCGCAGTTGCAAATCGAAAACACTCAAATTATTCATAGTACTCCCGATGCTTTATTTTCCGAAAATCTGAACGTTTCCGGTACGGTAAACACTTCGCTGATTACTGTGAATCCGGGATGTTATTCATCTATGGCGAAAGTAAAACAAGCCTATCGCCGAGCTGAAAACAACTACTATGCAATAGAGAAAATGCTAACTTTTGCGGAATTATCAGGTATATCCGAAGACGCCGCGGATTTAAAATTCGCCGAAAAACAACTACTTTTGACAACTTTCCACGACGTATTGCCCGGAACTTGCGTCGAAGCAGCCGAACGGGAAGCGTTAGATACCATTGCCGTATGCAATAAAATCACAACGGAACACCGTACTTCCTTGCTGTTGAAACTCACCATGTCGCAAGAGTGCGCGAAAGAAGGAGAATTCCCCGTATTCGTCTTTAACTATATGCCCTATCCGATCACTACGCCGATTGAAGTGGAATTCACGCTCGCGAATCAAAACTGGGATGAAAGCATTTACTACGAGCCGCACGTCTTTGCGGACGAAGTTGAAGTTCCCTGCCAAACCGTCAAAGAAAACTCGACGATCAATTTAGACTGGCGGAAACGCGTTGTTTTCGAAGGCTCTTTACAGCCCCTTTGCGTTACGCGCTTCACAATAAAAGTGGTAGCCGTTCCAAGGCTTCCGAAGCAAACCGCTCTCCCCGCAAACATTCAACAAATTTTGCAAAATAACGGTTTGTTAAACGGACGGGCAACATTGGAATTATACGACGACACGGCAGATCCTTGGGGTATGAGCCAAGAAGAACTTACGGCTATGGGTAAAAATCCCACGCCTTTCACCGAAGCTCCTTCGGAAAAGATTCAACAATTTTTTGCGACTGGCGAAGCGTTATCCGCTGAGCGAGTGATTGAAGACGGTCCTGTTTTTATGGGTTTAGAAGGCGTATACACCCATGAAAATACCACCGCGGTATTACAATATAAATTGTATAAAAAACAACCGTTTATCGATATCAAAGCCATTGTTGAATTTGGCGATAAAAACAAGCTTTTGCGCTTAAAGTTCCCCCTGCCTGATAAATGGAAAAATGCGCGCCCTTACGGCGACGGACCTTTTATATGTGAAGAAAAGCCCGATTGCGAAATTTCTTTCCAAAAATGGTTAGGCGTAAAAAATGAAGCCGAAGAAATTTATACCGTCATCAACAACGGCGTTTACGGCGGAAAAATTGAAGACGGCGCAATTCATATCACGCTTTTACGCGGCGCAGGATATTGTTTCCATCCCGTTTATGACAAACCGCTCTATCCACAGGACCGATATTTACCCAGAATAGATTCCGGAAAATACGTCTATGAATTCCGTTTGTACGTTGGCTCACAGGAAAACGTTTGCAAACAAGCCGCGCTTTTCAATCAACAGCCTTATGCAATCAACGTCTTCCCTACAGGCGGTACGCTTTCACCAACTCCCAAAATTCGCATTGAAGGAGACGTTATTCTCGAAACTGTAAAACCTGCCGATGACGGCGGATATATTTTCAGAATCTACAATCCCGCTTGTTCGAAAAAACAATTTACCCTGGCGGTAGAGCAACAGAAAATTGCCGTTACAGCTGTTCAAAATGAAGTTGTTTCGATACAATATAACCATGGCGGCTTTACCGTTTATCATGATCGCATGCCCGTTTAATCAAAAGGAATCTACCATGAAAAGAATACTTATTGATCGCAATTTACCCCAATTCAAAGCGAATTTACATTGCCACAGCAATTACTCCGACGGACAAAACTCCCCCGAAGAAATTAAAGAAGCTTATTCTAAGCGCGGATACTCGATCGTAGCGTTTACCGATCACGATATTTTGTACGACCAATCCCGTTTAACCGATGAGCACTTTTTAGCGCTCAACGGTTATGAAATCGCAACGGAAACGGAAGATTTTTTAGAGCTCCCCGAGCACGAATTACCTAACGACTGCGAGTACAACTCTAATTTTTACCGATATTTTTATCAAAAACGCGCGCATTTTAATCTTATAGCAAAGTCCCCTGACGTCGATACGCAAATTTGTTATAATCCAAAACAAAATTGTTGCGCTACGCTAACGCCCAAAGACGTAAAAAGTATTCCGCCGTTCCATAAGCGGCAACACACCACCGAAGATTTTAATTACGTAATCGAACAAGCCAACAAAAACGGTTTTTTGGTTGCATATAACCATCCGAAGTGGTCGTTGCATACAATAAACGATTATATCGGTTTGCGCGGTATTTACGCCGTTGAATGGCTGAACGGAGCTTGTAATTCGAATGGTCTCCGTGAAAACACGGACGCTTACGACGACTTTTTATTGACGGATAACCGTATTTTCACCATTGCGACGGACGATACGC
>JAFVRU010000129.1 GCA_017504065.1 Clostridia bacterium | reverse complement strand
TATGCATCCATAGCTCAATTGGATAGAGCGTCGGTCTACGGAACCGAAGGCTAGGGGTTCGAGTCCCTTTGGTTGCACCACCGAAAAAGCACCCATCTTTGGGTGCTTTTTTGGTGGTGGAAAGGAATGTGATCCCCTATGTAACAACAAGACCACGTCTTGACTATATCTTTCTATCTTTCGTTGTTGTAAAGATTGCTGCTTGGTCGTTGCTTTGCTTATAGTTACTGTTTCGTCTTTTGTAGAAGCAAACGCGCGGTGTACTCGTCCGTGATCAACGTATCCACAAACCCCGCTTTGATCGCTCCCCAAATTGCGTTCACTTTGTCGTTCCCATACGCTATGGCGATCTTTTCCCCCGTAGCTTTTAAACACTCCGCGGAAATTTGCAAAGTATGCGCGTCCGTTTCAACCAACTTACCGTCTGCCGTAAAGAAATGCTGCGCAACGTCGCCGATCACGGAGTTTTCCTTGCCGTTTTCCGCGAGCGCGGGATTGAGCAACCGAATTGCCGTGTTGTTCCCGATCCCGATGATTGCAACGTCAAATCGCGACCATGAATTTTGCATATTTTTGTAATAGGAAGTGCGTTGGAATAATTCAAAATCCTGCGTGCGATCAGGTTGATAGGGAAACCAAGCGTATTGCACGCGCGAGCTCAATTTTCTCGCGAATTCCCGCGCCAACTCGTTCGGTTGGAAATAGGGTTGTTCATGCTCGGTCGAGCCGAACAGCGGAAAAACGGTATTCCCCGAAGTAGTCAGGTTCGGAAATTGTTGAATCAAGGCTTGTACGCTACGTCCCCAAGAAACCGCGATTTGCAAATTCCCGGTTTGGAAAATGGGGGTTAGATACTCGATTGCTCTTTCAATCGTGTTCAGCTTACGCAGTTCGTCGTTGTTCCGACTGACGTCGGCAATTACGGCTCGGATATGCAGTTCCTGTTCAAAAGCCGCTTCCATTTCCGTCTTTTCGCGTTCGGGATTGTGCACCGTGATTTCCACGATCCCTTCGTCTGTCGCTGCCGTGAGCAGCTTGGATACGGTCTGTCGAGTCAATCGGAGTGAGTCCGCAATCTCTTGTTGCGTCAACCCCTTTTTATAATACAACAGCGCAATTTCCGCCATCAGTTGCTTTTCGTTTTTCACGTCGCCTTCGTTTCCTTTCCGTTTTTCTTAATTATAACAAAATTTTTTTCACCTGTCAACAAAATAAACGAAAACTATAACAAATGTATTTGACAAATGTTAATTTCCGTGCTATAATGTGTATAACTTGAAAAGGAGAAGAAAAAAAATGCTTTGTACAATGCGAGAAATGTTGGCGGACGCAAAGGCGAAGAAGTATGCGATTCCCGCTTTTGACGTGAGTAATTACGAAATGATGCGCGCGGTATTGGAAGTTTGTGAAGAAGAACGTTCACCCGCGCTGTTGATGGGGCTGGAAGGGGATCTGCAAGGGAAAGGAATGCAGCTGATTCCTGCGATGATCAAAAGCGCGTCGGAGTTTTTTGATGTTCCCGTATGTTTGCATCTTGACCACGCAAGGGATTTTTCGTTGATTTGCGCGGCGACGGAAGCGGGGTTTAGTTCGGTTATGTATGACGGTTCGGTGTTGCCGTATGAAAAAAATGCGGAAGAAACTTCCGCGATCGTGCGGTTTGCGCACGGAAACGGTCTGACGGTGGAAGCGGAGCTCGGACACGTAGGCGACGCCATTGTCGGGAATGAGAATGCAACAACGAGCGGGGACGGCGATCCCGAAGACACGCTGACCGAGCCCGAAGAAGCGTATCGGTTCGTGGAAAGAACGGGGGTAGACGCCTTGGCGGTCGCGGTGGGAACAGCGCACGGAGTTTATAAAAAAACGCCGACGTTACAAATAGAACGGTTGCAGGAAATCGCAAAAGCTTGTGGAATTCCCTTGGTTTTGCACGGCGGGAGCGGTACGCCCGACGATCAAATGCAGCGAGCGATCGAGAACGGGATTTGCAAGATCAATATTTACTCCGACGTGGTAACGGGCTTGAATACGGGTTTGAAAAATAAGCTGAATAGCATTAGCAATCCCGCGACGTGGCCTATGTTTGTTTTTGAAGAAGCGAGAAAGCTTATGAAAGAAACGGTTCGACAAAAAATTCGGACGTTTGGCAGCAACGGTCGGGTTTAAGGAGTAAAGTCATGAAAACAAGAGCGGTAAGATTATACGGCAAAAACGATTTGCGGTTGGAAGAATTTGAACTTGCGCCTTTGAAAAAGGACGAAATTCGGATTAAAGTGATTTCAGACAGCGTTTGCATGTCCACGTATAAAACGGCGATGCAGGGCGCGGCGCACATGCGCGTACCCGATAACGTCGCGGAAAATCCCGTGATCATCGGGCACGAATTTTGCGCGGAGATCGTGGAAGTGGGCGAGAAATGGAAAGAAGCGTATTTTGTCGGTGAAAAAGTGGTAATGCCGCCTGTGCTCGAGTATCTTGGCGGCGTGGATACCGTCGGGTATTCCTTTCAAGAGATCGGCGGCGTGAGTACGTATTCGACCGTATACGGGCATATCATTGAGAACGGGTATTTGATGAAAATACAAAGCGACGCTTTTTTCAGCGGTTCGTTGATCGAGCCTGCGTCCTGCGTGCTGCGCGGCTATAAAGCAAATTTCCATTTGGACGAGAATCAAAACCACGTCATGGGAATTAAAGCCGACGGGAGCGTCGTAATTTTAGCGGGCTGCGGACCGATGGGGCTAGTGGCGATTGACTGCGCTTTGCACGGAGATATCAAGCCGAGCCGCGTTGTTGTTACGGATCTTGACGAAGCGCGTTTGCAACGGGCAAAAGTATTTTCTCGCCTGAAAAAGCCAAAAACGACGGCATTGAACTGATTTTTACAAAGGCAAGCGATCGGGAAAGTTTGCTTGCGTTAAACGACGGAAAAGGCTATGACGACGTATTCGTATACGCGCCCGTTTCGGCGGTTGTGGAACTTGCGGACGGGATATTGGGCTTTGACGGGTGCTTGAATTTCTTTGCAGGTCCGACGGATAAACAGTTCTCGGCGCAGTTTAATTTCTATAACGTGCATTATGCGCGCCACCACGTTGTCGGAACGAGCGGGAGCACGGTCGAAGACATGCGGGATATCGTGCGGTTCTTGGAAGAAAAACGGATTGATCCCGCGGTGATGATCACGCACGTTGGGGGAATGGACGCGGCGATCGATACAACCTTGCGACTGCCCCAAATCCCCGGGGGAAAGAAATTGATATACACACATATTTCTTTACCGCTTACGGCAATTCGCGATTTCCAAAGCTTAGGGGAAACGGATAAACGGTTTGCCGAGCTTGCGAAGATCGTGGAAAATCACAACGGGTTGTGGTGCGCGGAAGCGGAAAAATACTTACTAGAACATTGGGCATAATAAAAAAGCATAACAAAAAAAAGGCTTACCTTTCGGTAAGCCTTTTCTATGCGGTTATAAATTATTCGGTGAAAGGTTTTTCAACAACCGTCGTACCGTAGTCGGTAACTTTACCGATTGCTTCTACAACCCCTTTAACTTTTACGGACATACCGCTTTCGCTAACGTTTGCGCTAACCGTACCGTCTTCTCTCATACCCGACAAAGCGCCTTCTTTTACGTAGTATTTAACCATCAAATCAACGTCCAACATACCTGCATACGCTTCCAAGTCAGCCATTTCAAACGTTTCAGCAATGAATTGTTCCATTCTTTCGCCGCTGATTTCGAAACCGTAGTTCGTCTTGGTGAAATACGTATAATTCAAATATTGATCATAGAAGGGGGTCAATTCATCCAAATCATAGAAACCGATTTGATGCAAGTCGGTGGGGTTCCATTCCGTAGAGTTGGGATCGGTCTTTACGTAGCAAACAACTTCGTCGTCAACTGTTTCTAAGTACGCATAGATGACTTCGTTCATATCGCTAATATCGCCCATTTCTTCCATCAACATTTCATCGCCGGCAACCGTCATCGTGATGGTTTGTTCCAAATAGATCTTGCCGTCAGCGTATTTCGCGAATTGTTTCATCGTCATTTCCATATCCATATCAAACGAACCGTAGCCGGGAACAGACATCGAAACGTCATAAGAAACGTTCATTTCCATCGAATAGGTGCAGTTTTGATATTTTTCGTAATCGAAAACGGAATCATAATAACTCTTCGTGATCGTTTCACCGGTTACGGGCAACGGCGAATAGTACTTGAAGTCGTTCGCGTATTTGATAACGTAAACGGTAACCGTCTTATTCGTGTTCAACGTATCCATTGCAGAAACTTCGTCTACAGCGTATTCTACTTCGATTTTTTCAATTTCTTGCATGCCTTCGGAAATTTCCGTAGGCAAGTTGAGCGCGGTAACTTCCGACGACGTCAACGCGCCTTTGGACGTAGCGCCGATTACGGTAACGTCTGCGTCGCCGACGATTTCTTCTTCAACGTACGCCGTAGCCGCTTCGTCTGCGGTCGCGTAGGATGCTTCGGAAACAGCGCCTACATACGTTTCGGAAACGCCGCCAAGTTCATTGATGAAGTCTTCATGAAGCTTGGATTCGCTCTTGCCTTTGCTGCAACCCGTCGCGAAAACGAGCCCGAACGCCATCGTGCAAGCAAGTACTTTGGTAAGCAATTTGGTCTTGTTGGTTTTCATAATAGCTCTCCTTAAAATAAGTGATGTTTTTGTACAGTAGTTAATAACTATGTACATATTTATTATAGCACGCATGACGATATTATGTCAAGCGCTTTAGAAAAATTTTTTGACGGATTGCGAGAAAAAGTGGGGGGGAATGGCAAGAAAAAACAAGCCGAACCGTAAGGCTGGCTTGTTTTCGGGTTTGTTTACAAATTATTCGCCCTTGAAAGGGAGAAGAGCCGTAATTCTCGCGCGTTTGATCGCCGTTGCGAGAAGTCTTTGGTGCGCTGCGCACGTACCGCTCATTCTGCGGGGAAGGATCTTACCGCCTTCCGTGATGAATTTCTTCAAGCGGTTTACGTCTTTGTAGTCGATCGCTTCAAGCTTTTCTTGGCAGAATGCGCAAACCTTTTTGCGGGGCGCTTTCTTATATACCTTTTTTACAGGTGCTTTTTCTTCCATGGTCTTTTCACTCCTTTAATTAGTATGTCTTTCCGAGTGTATCAGAAAGGAATGTCGCTGTCGTCGTCCATCGCTTGAAGCGTAGGCTTCTTTTTGGGCGCGGATTGACGGGGCGCGTCGGCAACGTCGTCGAACGAATCGCCTGCTTTCGGCGTCAGGAATTCTACGTCCTGTACGATGATATCCACAGCGGTGCGTTTTACGCCTTGGTTGTCTTCATAGTTACGGAGTTGAACGCTTCCCGTAACGGCAACCTTGTTGCCTTTCTTGGTGTAGCGGGCGATCGTTTCAGCCTGTCCACGCCAAGCGGTGCAGTTGAAGAAATCCGTTTGACGTTCACCGTCTTGGGAAGCGTAGTTCCGATTGACGGCAATCGCGAAATGACATACCGCAACGCCCGAAGCGGTTTCGGTAAGTTCCGGATCTCTCGTTAAGTTTCCGATTAAAAATACTTTGTTCATAAATTTTCCCTCTTACATTAGTTGAGCTTCGTGATCAAACGTCTAACGACGTCGGCGTCGATGCCCGCAATACGCTTCAATTCTTCAACGACTTTTCCGTCCGCTTCGAACGTCATAAGGACGTAGTAAGCTTCGCTCTTATAGTTGATAGGGTAAGCGGTCTTTTTCGTTCCCCACTTGTCCGTGGACGTAACGCTGCCACCCATCGACTTTACGACGTTTTCGAATTTCGCGAATTTCGCTTCTTTTTCTTCGTCCGTCAAATCGTTGTTGAGCAAATAGAGCATTTCGTATTTTGCCATATTTCTTCACCTCCTGGTCTTATTCGGCGTATCTGC
>JAFVRU010000128.1 GCA_017504065.1 Clostridia bacterium | reverse complement strand
TTCTCGGGGTGAAGCGTTGCGCACGATGAGTAGGATCAATATGCTTAATCGTACTGTCGATCCAGCCGAAGCAAAGTGCTTCTTCTACTGCATCGTTGTAGGAAAGCGCCTTATCACCCGATTCCTTCATCGGAAAAATAAACCAAATCTCACTTTCCGTTTCAAAGTGATCGGCAAGCCATTCGCGCCATGCTTCTCGTTCACTTGTATAAAATACCTTCATTTTCACCCCTGCAAATTCTTATTTATCGGTGAGTTTATTATAAACTAAAATCAACTTTAATGCAATCTATTTTGTGTGGACAAAAAAAACTCGACTTAAAAAAGTCGAGTTTTCTAAATTGCATAATTAAAATCCCTAAGAGTAACGCCCTTAACCGTCCTTTTTTGTCGCCCAGTTTATCGGCTTGGAAACTAAGTTTACGCCTGTTTTCGCAAACGGATATATTCTTTCCCTTTTCGCATAACGCAGTTGTGCGCTTTGGCGAGTTGGGAAACGTTAACGACTTGATAGTTTTTTTCGTATAAGGCAGGCAATAAAATTTTTAAAGCGTTTACCGTTTCTTTGTGTCCGTCGTGCATCAAAACAATCGCGCCGTCGGAAAGATTGCTAAGAACAGTTTCGCTAATCCGTTCCGCGGAAGCGCCCGTCCAATCCAGCGTATCGATATTCCAAGATATCAGCGGGGTCGGAGCGCAAGCTTTGACCTGCTCGTTCGTACTACCGTACGGTGCGCGGAGCAAATGACGGGGTTTCCCGTCCGCTTGGGCGAGTAACGCGTCCGTATCGTCGATTTCTTTTTGTAAAGACGGCTCGTCCAACGTTGTCAAATTCAAATGCGATTGCGTATGATTGCCAAGCTCAAAACCGAGCGCGAGCGCAGTATGCAATAAGTGTAGCGAGTTTTCTCGAAACAATCCGCCGTTGAAAAAGACGGTGGCAAACGCGGGACAGTCGGGGTGTTGCTCGTTAAAAGAAGCGAATACCGCAAAAATATTTTCTAGCGTTTTGGACGGCGAATCGTCAAAGGTAAAGGCAATCAAATTGCGGTTTGCCTGTACCATGGTTGTGTTCACGTCCGAAAGATCCCAAACGGTATCGTCGTTTTTTTCGATTGGGTTGGCTTCCGTAACGCTTGATGAAAAGAATTTATTTTGTGGAGTTTTGGCACTATTACATGCGGAAAAACAGGTGCAAAACGTCAAAGAAAGTAGTAAGCTTTGTAGGAAAAATTTTTTCATACGAAAAGTATTTGCAATCAAAAATGCTTTTATGCCGAGCCAAAAGGCAAAAGAATTAGAAAAACGGGAAAAAACCTTGACAAAGGATTGGAACAATGGTATAATAAAATAACGAAAGTTGCAAGCATTGTAGCTTTATAACAAAAAGTCGGAAGATATTCATAGTTAATAATTAAGCAACTTATCCGTATTGGGAGTAAGGGATGATAAAAGAGGAAAAGCAAGTTAGAGAAGTTTGCGATCGGTTTGGTCTACAGGGGGAGTATAAGTGCTGTGAGATCATTAATAGTGGACATATCAACACGACCTATCAAGTAACGTTTATTCGGGATCAACAGGATAAAAGGTATATTTTACAAAGAGTAAATACGTACGTATTTGAAAATCCTGTGGAAGTTATGGACAATATAGTTGCGGTAACGCAATATATTCGCGCGAAGATAAAAGAAACGCAGCCTACCGCAAAACGTAACGTATTGCATTATTCGCAAACGAATGACGGAAAATTTTATACGTATATGCCGGACGGTAGCTTCTGGCGTTGTTATCGATACATAGACGATTCCGTTTGCTATATGCAAGTCGATGATTTGAACGTCGTGGAAGAAGCGGGGAAAGCGTTTGGGGAGTTTCAGCTCTATTTGGCGGATTTCCCTGTCGCGAACTTGAATATCGTTATTCCGCATTTCCATAACACCGTAAAACGCTATTCGGTTTTCAAGGAAGCGGTTGAAAAAGACGCTGCAGGTCGAGCAAAAGAAGTGGAAAACGAGATCGCAGGGTATCTTGCCTTAGAAGAAATTGCAACGCAGTTGTATGCGTTACAGCGCCGTGGCGAGTTGCCTTTGCGGGTAACGCACAACGACACGAAAATCAGCAATATTTTGTTCGATTGTCAATCGCATAAGCATCTTTCCGTGATTGATTTGGATACGGTTATGCCCGGACTGGTTGCGAACGATTTCGGGGACGCGATTCGTATTGTAGCTTCGGAAACGGAAGAAGACGAAAAAGATTTAAGCAAGGTCGGTGTGAATCTTGAAAAATACGAAGCGTTTACAAAAGGTTTTGTGCAAACTTTGAAAGGTCGTATGACGGAAAAGGAAAAGCAGACGCTTGCGCTCGGGGCGATCACGATGACCGTAGAATGCGGCGTGCGGTTCTTGACCGATTATTTAGACGGGGATAAGTATTTTAAAGTGCATTACGCCACGCAAAATCTCGATCGGGCAAAATGCCATTTGAAACTTGCCAATGAAATGGTAGGGCATTTTGACGAAATGCAAAAGATTGTAAACAAATACTGTGATTAAAAAAATCGGCGAGAAACTCGCCGATTTAATTTTTATTTTTAAAAAGCGCCATAAGAATTACTCCGAAATTCCCGCCGATAAAAATTCCGATCGTCATGCCTAACCAAAACATATCCATTCCCCCCTGAAGATATTAAAAACAGTATTTCCCAAAAAAGGTTCGGTTATACATTGTATTTTCCGTAACCTTTTTTTGTTCCGACGGATATAATAACAGGGAAGACGATTGGGAAAGGAGTGCGGTATGCGGGTTTGTTTCGTGTCGCGTGGAAAATTACAAACGTTTCGTCAGCAGGACGGAGAACAGCGCGCGGATATTTATTTATTCGGGTTTCAAGGCATCGGAGAAGTGAGTTATGAAAAGGAATTAAAAGGCGAAACGGACTTTTTTTCGTCGGCGGCGTTGCTGTCCAAAACCTATAAAAGCGTTGTGGTATGCGGCTGTGTAACGAATACTTGCGGACATAAACGAAAATCCGCCGTAGTAGCGGAAAACGGTAAAATTTGCGGAGTCTCCGACGCATTACATTCCGTTGACGGCGGTTGTGGTTGCGGCGCAGCGCTTCGCGTATACGAAACTAAAGCGGGAAAAATGGGCGTGATCGTGGACGAAGATTTGTATTTTCCCGACGTGATCAAAGCCTTGGCGATGTGCGGCAGCGATTTCATCGTTTGTCCGTTTGATGGTGCGACGGACGGCTTGCAATCGGTTTTACTCCGCGCGAGCGCGTATTATTACGGTGTTCCGTTGTTGTTTTGCGCGGACGGGTACGGAATGATTGCAGACTCGACGGGAGAAGCCTTGTTTGCTTCCCCGCAAAGTCCCGTTTCCGCAGAATTTGGAAATCGGAAAGAGTATCATTTGGTGGAAACCCGTCGGCGCGGTTTTTATCCCGTTAAACGTCCTAAAAAGCAAGAGAAAACGCCGCGTTAAGCGGCGTTACTCTTAGGGATTTAAATTATTCAATTTAGAAAACTCGACTTTTTTAAGTCGAGTTTCTTTTGTCAACGCAAAATAGATTGCATTAAAATTGATTTTAATTTATAATAAACTCACCGATAAATAAGAATTTGACTAACAGATATGCATCGCAGAAAACTTGAATTTTTAGGAGAATAGATATGACGGAATATGAAAAGATGGTAAAGGGGCTTATATATAATCCCGGTGATGAAAAAATAATGAGTGAGCAACTACAGTATCAGGATAAACTGTGGGAATTTAATCAGCTTAAGCCTTCTCAATATTCAGAAAAAATGAAATATATGAAGGAAATGTTTGCTGAATGTGGCGATAATTGTTACATCGAATTGCCTTTCCGAGCAAACTGGGGAGGACATCACGTTCATTTTGGAAGCGGAATTTATGCAAACTCCAATCTTACTATAGTAGATGATGGGCATGTATATGTTGGAGATAAAGTTATGTTCGGGCCAAATGTTACGATAGCTACTGCAAATCATCCGATTGAGCCGACGCTAAGAGCAAAAGGTTTGCAATATAATAAAGACGTTTATGTTGGCGAGAATACTTGGATAGGAGCAGGCGTAATTATAGTTCCCGGTGTTCGCATAGGAAAAAATACTGTAATTGGTGGCGGAAGTGTTGTAACAAAAGATATTCCCGACAACGTGGTTGCTGTCGGAAATCCATGTCGTGTTCTTAGAGAAGTTGGTGAACATGATAAAAAGTATTTTTACAAGAATGAAGAAATTGACTGGGAAACTATCATTTAACGCAAGAGTGAATCTGTCAAATTCCAATTTATCGAGTTGATATTTTTGTGGAAAATTTCAAAAGTGTAGCACACTATACTTTGCTTTGCAAAGTCGTGTGTTTTTGCAAAGCAAAAAGTAAAGAGTAGCAATATTTTGCTACTCTTTTATAATGCCCAAAAAAATCCCTATGGGGAACGCCCTTAAGCGGCGTTTGGGTTATTGTTAAAATCCTGCGTTTTTGATATCTCGATCGACGGAGCGTTTCAAATCCCGTTCGGCGATCGTCTGCTTTTTATCGTAGGTGTGTTTCCCGCGACAAAGCGCAATCTCCATTTTGATCAGAGAATCTTTAAAATACAGTTTGAGCGGTACAAGCGTATAGCCTTGTCGATTGATTTTTCCTGCGATTTTGGCGATTTCGCCTTTGTGTAGCAGTAATTTCCGATCCCGTCGCGTATCTTTCGTGCTAAACGCGTCCGATTTGTCATAGAGCGCGACGTGCATGTTCTTGACTTGTACGTCGTTGCCGCGTAAGAAGCAAAAACTGTCGTTCATATTCACGTTGCCGCTACGAATGGACTTGATCTCATTCCCTTCCAAAACGATGCCCGCTTCGTAGCGTTCTTCAATAAAATACTCAAACGTAGCGGTTTTATTGGTAGCGATAATTTTCATAACTCACCTATTGATTGTTGTATTTGACCGTCGCGCGGTCGAGTAACCGAAACTCCGTTCTGCGCCTGTAAAAATCCACGTCAACGACTTTTACGCGCACGCTTTCCCCGATGGAATAACTACGCTCCCGTCCGATGATCCGAAACCGATCGGCGTCGTAGTAATACTCCCCGTATAAGCTTTCGAGCGGAATAAATCCTTCGATCGTGTTCGGGAGCTCCGCAAACAGTCCGAATGACGTAACGCCGGAAATCACGGCGTCGTATTCTTCGCCGATCCGTTCGCTCATATACATGGTCATATACAAGTCGTCTACGTCCCGTTCGGCGTCGGCTGCGCGGCGTTCCCGCTCGGAAGACTGTTTTGCTGCGTGTTTGACAAACTCCGTATATTTTTGCGTTGTTTCGGCGTAATTGCCCCGCAACACGTCTTTGATGATCCGATGAATGCAAAGATCAGGATACCGACGAATGGGGGAAGTGAAATGGCAATAGCAATCGCTCGCCAAGCCGAAATGCCCGACGTTTTCGGGCGCGTATCTCGCCTTTTGCATAGAACGCAACATCACGCGGTTGAGCACCGAATATACAGGGGAGTTTTCTGCCGATTTCAATAATTTTTGATAATCGTACGGCTTTACGTCCTGCGCCGAGAAGCGGGGATTCAAGCCCAACGACTGCGCGAACGAGCGGAACGTAACCGCTTTTTCTTCGCTCGGTTTTTCGTGGATACGATACACAAACGGCGCTTCAATGGACTGCATATAGCTCGCAACCGTTTCGTTCGCCAAGACCATAAACGCTTCGATGATTTGATAGGAGAACATGCGCTCGTAGTCGAGAATGCGGATTTCTTCTTGGTTTTCTAAAAGAATCTTCGCTTCTTTGACGTCGAGCGAAACGCTGCCTTTCTTTTCCCGCATTGTTTGTAAAATACGGGTGAGCTCTGCAAATAACAAGATCATTTCCCGCACGTCAGCGTAGTATGCCGACGTTTTTTTGTCGCCGTTTAAGATCTTCTCCACTTCGTTATACGTCATTTTATGCTTGGAACGGATAATTCCTTCCACGAGTTCGTAGGATTTTACGTTGCCTTTTCCGTCTATTTTCATCAGGCAGGACAACGTCAAACGGTCTTCGTTTTCGTTTAAGGAACAAATACCGTTGGACAAGGCTCGGGGGAGCATAGGCAATACGCGGTCGGGGAAATATACGCTCGTGCCCCGCTCCAAAGCTTCTTCGTCAAGCGGGGAGCGGTATTCTACGTAATGCCCGACGTCGGCGATGTGTACGCCTAACAGATACCCGTCGTCGTCCTTTTGCAAGGAAACTGCGTCGTCGATATCCCGCGTATCTTCGCCGTCGATAGTAACGATCAGCCAATCCCGAAAATCCCGACGGGTTTTTAAGTCGGTTTCGGTGATCGTTTTTGCGGCTTGCAATTTCGCTTCCTTTTCTACGCGAGTAGGGAATTCTTCTCGCAGTTCGTAGGAGCGAATGATCGACAATTCTTCCGCGAAAAAATCGTCTTCTTCACCGAGTACTTCGATGATTTCCCCGCCAGGAGCTTTCCGATCGGGATAGGACGTGATTTTTGCGACCGCCTTTACGCCGTTTCGGATATGCGAACAATCGGAAAGGGGAATATAGATCTCGGACGAGAAGCGTTTTTCGTCGGGGTACAAATATCCCGCGCGACGATCCCGTCGAAACGTGCCGACGATCGTCTTATAGCCGCGTTCGAGAATTTGCACGACCTTGGCTTCGTCGTCGCTTTCCCCGTATACACGTTCCACCACGACGGTATCGCCGTGTAATGCGCCGTGAAGGCTTTTTCTCGGCAAAAAGAAATCGTTTGGATACCTTTCCCGATCTTCGGGTATAAGGAACGCAAATCCGCGTTCGTTGCCGTTTATTTTGCCTTTAATCAGTCCGAGTTGCTCACTCGTTCCATACCTGCCCCCGTTGTTTTCGAATAATACCCCGTCTTTACAAAGATTGGACAAAAGCGCGGAAGGCCGTTGCTTTTCGCGGTAGGGGATTTGTAGAATTTTTAAAATTTCCGTTAAGGTCTTGCCTGCGAGCGTTCCGTCGCGGAATTTTTCGAGAATGGATTCTTTTGCAGTCATAGCGTATCTCCCAATCAATATGTAGGGGGAAAATAAAAAAGGCGGCTTTTTGCATAAGCCGCCGATAGGATCGAACCGATCAACCCACGATAAGGGGAATGATATAGAAAGCGATGGACAATACGACGAGAATCGCTACGCAGATCCAAGTCCATTTCTTCATTTTCGCTTCAATCGATTTGCCTTTGTTCTTGCCGAAGAACGTCTCGCTTGAACCGCCGAGCGCGTCGATACCCGACGAATTGCTCGGTTGCATCAAAACAAGAATAATCGCGGTAAGCGCGGCGATAGCCATAAGTACGATTAAAATAATACTGATTGCTTTGTATTCCGCATAGAACGCGGTGGGCGCTAATAACTTATATAAATTCATCATAGCCAAAATCCTTTTTCTTTATTACGGCAAAACGCCGTTTTCCAAAATCACTTATAGATTATACCATACTTCCTGAAATATCGCAACTGTTTTTTGCAAAAAATCAAGATTTTTTTTCGTTTTTGCAAAAAAGGGCGAAAATCAATCCGCCCTTTGTAAAAACCGAGTTATTTGATCAAGCTCTTGCCCGTCATTTCTTTGGGTTGGGGCAATTTCATCATATCCAAAAGGGTCGGCGCAAGGTCGGCAAGTACGCCGTCGTCGCGCAGGGTAACGTTTTTGTATTCTTCGGAAACCAAAATCACGGGTACGGGGTTGGTCGTATGTTGCGTGAACGCCATCACGCCGTCGTCCGCGATCATTTGATCCGCGTTGCCGTGGTCGGCGGTAACCAACGCGCTACCACCCATCGCCAAGATCTTATCCGTAACCTTTTTCACGCATTCGTCAACGGTATGCACGGCTTTTACCGCCGCTTCCATCACGCCCGTGTGCCCGACCATATCGCAGTTTGCATAGTTCAAAATTACAACGTCGTAAATGCCTTTGTCGAGTTCTTCCAATACCTTTTCGGTAACAGGGTACGCGCTCATTTCCGGTTGTAAATCGTACGTCGCAACTTTCGGGGACGGGATCACGATCCGCGTTTCGCCGTCTACGGGCGCTTCCAATTTCGCGTTAAAGAAGAAGGTTACGTGCGCGTATTTCTCCGTTTCCGCGATGTGGAGCTGTTGCAAGCCCAAGGACGCGATATATTGCGGCAAGGTATTCGTGATATCGTCGGGCGGGAACGCCACGCCCACGTTTTCAAACGACGAGTCGTACACCGCAAACCCGACGTAGCAGGGGGCAAGGAAGCCTGTTTTGCGTTCGAAACCGAGCGTAGCGCCCGTCTTCGAGTCTACGAACGGGAACGTTTCTTGCGAGAACATTCTCGAAATTTGTCTTGCTCTGTCAGGACGGAAATTGAAGCAAATAATGCTATCGTTTTTGCCGATGAGCGCAACGGGTTTACCGTTTTCGGTGAGATTGGTCGGTAAAATGAATTCGTCGGTAACGCCGTTTTCATACGACGCTTTCGCCGCCGCTTCCGCGCTGCCTTCGAACTGTACACCCGTGCCGAGCGTCAGCATATCATACGCTTTTTCTTCGCGATCCCAGTTGTTGTCCCGATCCATCGCGTAATACCGACCCGCAACGGAAGCAATTTTCCCGAATGCGAGCTCGTCCAGCTTGGTTTGCAAGTCTTTCAAGAACTCCGCGCCCGAAGTCGGCGCAACGTCGCGCCCGTCCGTGAACGCGTGGATATACACGTTGTCGAGTCCTTCTTGTTTTGCCATTTCGACAAGCGCGTAGAGATGCTCGATATGGCTATGCACGCCGCCCGTGGAAACGAGCCCAAATAAATGGAGCTTCGTTCCGTTTGCTTTCGCCGCGCGCATTGCGCGAAGCAGTTCCGCGTTTTTAAAGAATTCGCCGTTTCGGATATCTTTCGTAATCTTGGTCAAATCTTGATACACGATTCGTCCCGCGCCGATGTTCAAATGTCCGACTTCGCTATTGCCCATTTGCCCGTCGGGAAGTCCTACGGACATACCGCTCGCGCCGAGTTGCGCGGTGGGGTAGGTGGCTTGAAGTTGACGGACGTTTTTGCTACCGTCGGCATAAATGGCGTTGCCTTGCGTGTTGTCGTTGATTCCGTAACCGTCCATAATGATAATGGCGTAAGGTTTTTTCATAGTTTTCTCCTTATGACAAAATCTTGGGGCAAAGTACGT
>JAFVRU010000127.1 GCA_017504065.1 Clostridia bacterium | reverse complement strand
GTATATTGCACCAAGGAGAATGGATATGATTTACACGATTGAAAACAAATACTTAAAAGTCGCCGTAGATACGGCGGGCGCGCAACTGTACTCGATTTTTTCCAAACAAACGGAAACGGAATACTTATGGCAAGGCGATCCCGCATATTGGTCAGGTCGGGCATACAATCTGTTCCCGCTGATTGGCAGAATGTATAAAAACACCTATTATTACCGTCAAGAACCTTTCTATCCGCGCATACACGGCTTGGCGAGATACTACGCGTATACGCTCGAAGCCCGTACGGCTACCCGTCTTGTTTTTCTTTTGACCGACAACGAAGAAACTCGGAAGGAATACCCGTTCCGTTTCGAGTTCCGCGTGGAGTTCGAGCTCAAGGACAACGCGCTCGCAACGAAATATACCGTCAAGAATACGGACGATAAGGAGCTGATTTGCGCAATGGGCGGACACCCCGGCTTCAACGTTCCCTTCGACGGCGGCGCATTCGAAGAATATTATTTGGAATTTAGCGAAAAGACGGCGGTGAAACGCCAACTGCTTTCGGATAGCGACAAATTCATGGCAAACCAAGCCGAACCGTACGAGCTGCAAGACGGAGTCAAATTGCCGTTACGGCACGATCTTTTCGACCATGACGCGATCATTTTGACGAACACGTCCCGTCGGGTTTCTATCAAGTCGGCAAACACCAAACGTTACATCACGCTTGACTTCACCGATTACAAACACGTGGGATTTTGGCACGCTTGCAAAACGGACGCGCCGTACGTATGTATCGAGCCTTGGAGCGCGTTACCTGCAACGGACGGACAAATCGACGTTTTGGAAACGAAAGCGGATATGACGCGCGTTGCGGCAGGCGATACCGCGCAAAAACAATTCGTGATCGAAATTCACGAATAACCCCCTTTCGTTCTCACGCGTAAAACGCGACAATCTAACTATCTATACAAAACAACAGGGTCGGCGAAATCGCCGACCCTGTTTTATGCCTTATTTTCAATTTCTAAACGCCTGTTCCAACGCCGCCAAATTGATAAACTTTTCTAAGAAACTGTTTTGCGTGAAATAATAATGGTTGCTCGCTTCGTACCCGATCCGCGCGTCGCCGCTCGCCAAACGGTACAACCGCTTCGTAAGCTCCTTTTCTTCCGCAATAAACGCCTGCACGTCCGCGTACGTTGCGCCTTCCTTGATCTTATTATAACGGAATTGCACAAGCTCGCTCCGCAAATTCACGTACACCGTTTCCGCCATCGCTTTCAGCTCTTTAAAATCGTCGTTGCCTTGTACGCCGTCCAAAAGCTCCAAGCCCTTTTCGAAGTTTTTCAGCAAATTCTCCAAACAGTCTTGGTATTCTTCGTCCGAGCATTGCTTCCATTGTTCCACCGCGTCGTGCGGATAACAAACCATCGTCGCGTCGTAGCCCGTCCGTTCCTTATACCAAAGATTGCTCGATCCCACGTGTTGCGCGCCGTAATACAACGTATTGACGTCGAACGGATAATACCGATACCCTTCCGAGAACAAATGTACCGCTTCTTTCACGGTCAGCCAATTCTCGCCATAGCGTTCTTTCAGCCAATCTTCGTAATCGAGCGTACCCCGCAACAACCGATCGACAAGATCAAGCGACGGCGACGGATACCCGCCGAGCGTCCAAGACATCATGAGCCCCGTTACGCCGAATTCCGTCAAATTCGTGATATGCTCCTT
>JAFVRU010000126.1 GCA_017504065.1 Clostridia bacterium | reverse complement strand
TATGGTATACGGACGAAGACCGTAAATTGCCCGCGGAAGGCTATGCGGAATATTTAGAAGCCTTGATTGCTACGGTCAAAGCAAAAGCGGCGGAAACGGGCATGAAGTTGCCGTTCCTGTTGATCGAACCCGGGCGTTCGATCGTTGGGGAAGCGGGGATTACGCTGTATACGGTCGGCGCGATCAAAGACATTCCCGGCGTGAAAAAATACGTGGCTGTAGACGGGGGAATGTTTGATAATCCCCGATATGCGCTGTATGAATCCAAATATACGCCCGTTCTTGCCAACCGCGCGGCGGAGCAAAATACGGAAATCGTTTCGATTGCAGGCAAATGCTGCGAAAGCGGGGATTTAATCGCGGTGAACGTAGCGCTTCCCGCAGCAAAATCGGGGGATATTTTAGCGGTATTATCCACGGGCGCGTATAATTACTCTATGGCAATGAATTATAACCGAAACAAAATCCCGCCTTGCGTATTGGTGGCGGACGGGAAAGCGGAATATATCGTTCAACCGCAATCGTATGCCGATCTTACGCGCAACGACGTGATTCCTGATCGGTTACAGAAAAAATCGTAAACGTTTGACAAAAAATGCCGTAGGGAACGGGGATTTTTTCCGTATTATCACACGGCGTACTTGCATTTTTGTTAGGAATATGTTATAATTATTTTTGTTATGCCGATTTATTTAGTAGAGTTACTTGCCAGCTTTTTGGCGGTTATTATCATTATTACCTTGCATGAATTCGCGCATGCGTTCGTCGCATACAAATGCGGCGATCCCACCGCGAAGTTTTGCGGTAGAATGACGCTCAATCCCGCAAAACATTTCGATCCTTTGGGGATTGTCATGTTCGCGCTTGTCGGGTTTGGCTGGGCGAAACCCGTGCCCGTGAATCCAAACAACTTTAACGACTATAAAAAAGGCTCGTTTTTTACCGCTTCCGCGGGGATTGCCGTCAATTACTTGACTGCATTTCTGTTTTATCCGCTGGCGGTGTTGACTTTGGTATATATCACGCCGAAATTTTCGGGAACGTATATGGAATATTTTCTCGAAATGTTCGTACGTTGTTTGTTTACGTATTCCTTGAGTTTTTGCGTGTTTAATCTTTTGCCTTTTTTTCCGCTTGACGGTTTTCGAATTGTCGACGCGTTAAGCGAAAGACGTGGGAAAGTGTACCGCTTCTTACGACAATACGGGTATTATATTTTGCTTGGCTTGATGCTTTTAAGCATTTTGGCGGATCGAATTCCGTACTTAGGATACGTAGACGTACTCGGCTACGTCATGCGTTTTGCCGTAGATATTTTCGGAAAGCCGATTACCGCGTGTTGGAAGCCTTTGCTTCGCGCGATTCTATAAAGAACAAGGAGTTGTAGATGGAGAAATTAACGGTAGAATCTGTGAAAAACTTTGAAACGGAAGTAGATTATACGACCGTTTTGAATAATTTCGAAGGTCCGCTCGATTTGTTGTTGTATTTGATTAAAGAAGAACGGATCGAGATCAAAGACGTATTCGTTTCGCAAGTTACGGAACAGTTCTTGGCGTATATGAAAGGGTTGCCGTATCTGGATGTTGAAAAAGCGAGCGAATATTTGAATATTGCCGCTACGATCATCGACATCAAAGCGAGAAGTCTATTACCGCCCCCTGAAGACGAGTTTGGCGATTATTACGACGAAAACGATCCGCTCGGAACAGGCTTTGACCCGAAACAGGAGCTTATCCAAGCTTTGGAAGAATACCAAACGACCAAAAAATTAAAGGAACGGGAAACGGTAGGGTATTTCTTCAAAGAGCCCGACAAAGATTTGACCGGCGTACAAGTGCAATACAAGGATTTGACGTTGGACGGCTTGATGAAAGCGTTCACGAAAATGATGGTGCGGTTAGAAACGCAAAAGCGGGAAGCTCCGCCGCCCCGTGAAATCCCAAAAGACGTATTTACTGTGCGGGATAAAATTCAGCATATTCGGGAAAAGATTGTAACTAAAGACGCGTTTGCTTTTGAAGAACTGTTCAGCGACGCTTGTACCGTTCCCGAAATCGTAACGACGTTTCAGGCGCTTTTGGAACTTTTAAAACACCAATTTATACTTGTAGAACAGGAAGAACTGTTTTCTTCCATAACGATTAAGAAAAATCCGAATAGAAGCGAGGACGAAGACATTGGAGAAATTGACGAATATAATTGAAGCGATTTTATTTGCTGCGGGGGACGCCGTTCCCGTCGAGTTATTGCGGGAAAAATTAAACGTTACCAAACGGGAAGTCGATTCCGCCATTCATCAGTTAGAAAAACGTTATACGGGGGATTGCGGTATCCGTTTGCTCAATTTCAACCACAAGTTGCAGTTCGCGACCAATCCCGAATACAAAGAATGCGTCGCTGCGTCGTTGATGCCCATTCGGGAAAAGGAATTTACCCGTACGATCTTGGAATGCGCGGCGATTATCGCATACAAACAGCCGATTACCCGCGGTGAGTTGGAACATATTCGCGGAATCAGTAGTGATTATGCGGTTACAACGCTGTTGAGTTTGGATATGATCGAGCCTTGCGGTAGAAAAGATTCGCCGGGTAGACCGATTCAATATGCCACGACGGACAATTTCTTAAAACGCTTCAAATTAAAATCGTTGGCGGAATTGCCCGATTATCAAGAATTGATGGCAAAAATTGCGGAACTGAGCGCTTCCATCGAAGAAGAAAGTAGTTATTTATACGAAAAAGACGTATACGATCCGAATAACGATCCCGATCTGCTACCCGAAGCCGAAAATACGGACGTCGAGCAGAAGCGTTCTATGGACGGATTTGAGTTTCCCGATTTTTTAAAAGACATCGAAGACGGGATAATTAAAATCCAATAATTTACTTTTCAAGTACATACTTTCAACCAACCTGCCCATATTGTTGATATGGGTAGGTTTTTTCTTGTGCTTGGCGTCCTTGTCGCGTTGACCGTTTTATTATTTATCCCCATTTTTTTGGAAACGGACGCGCATTACGATATGAACAGAAGAAAATTTACGTTTGCGGTCTATCTATATAAATTTATCAAGCTGATCGGCGGATATGCTTCCACGTATCAGGGCGGAATCGCTTTGCACGTTTCCGAAAAAAAGGCAATTTTGATTCCGTATGCACAGATGAACAACGAACGGAAAAAATTCTCGTTTTTAAAAACGTTCCGTTTACGTTCTTTGATCCTAACGACGGAGACAGGGGCGGAATATCTACTCCCCACGTCGCTTGCGCACGGAATTTTACGCACCTATTTTTTTATCATCGGCGGTAGAAAGGAGCGAATTGAAAACAATCTTTGGCTCACGGACGGAGACGTGTTAAGAATCTCTTTTCATTGCGTTTTCTTTTTTAATTTGTTTATACTTTTATGTAATTTCATCAAGTTTTTAAAGGAGAAATTGAAAATATTATGGCTGAAAAACATCAAAAAATCAACAACTTAATCCATTCGTCGTTTGAACAGTTGGACACGCTTACAGACGTGAATACAGTCATCGGAAAGCCGATTATCACGGCGAGCGGATTTCAAATTATTCCGTTTTCCAAAGTAACGCTCGGCAATCTTTCGGGCGGTGGGGAATACGGCGACGTAAAAATTGTAAAAGAAACCGACACGTTTCCGTTTGCCGGCGGGAGCGGCGCGGTAATTAGTATGAAACCCATGGGCTTTTTGGTGGACGACGGAAAAACCTGCCATATTCTCCGTATCACGGACGAACCCATTGACAACTTGATTGAACGCGCGGGGGAAATTCTTCGCGACGTAATGGCGAAAGACTGATATGCAACGGAAAAAACGCTTTTATTTTTTTGGACTCGTGGCTTTAACACTATATACGCTAACTTCTATATCGCCAATATTAAAAATTGCGAAAGCGGAAACTCCGCAGTACGGTATAGCAAAAGCCGAATGCGTGATGGAGCAAAGTAGTAGACGAATTCTATACGCATGGAACAGCGACGAAGCTTTGCCGATGGCGAGTACAACGAAAATCCTAACGGCGGCAACCGTACTCGAACAATGCGACGATTTACAAGAACAAATCGTCATTCCTAATGCAGCGGAAGGCGTAGAAGGCTCGTCTGTGTATTTAAAAAGCGGCGACGTTTATACGGTAGAAGATTTGTTGTATGGATTAATGCTACGCTCCGGCAACGATTGCGCTACGGCGCTTGCTATCCGTTTCGGGGGAGATATCCCGCGTTTTTCTACCATGATGAATACCGTCGCGCAAAAAGCAGGAGCGCTGCATAGCCGTTTTTGTAATCCACACGGACTACCGTGCAATGGGCATTATACTACGGCTCGAGATTTATCATATATCACTTGTTACGCTTTGGAAAATCCGATCCTCCGTCAAATCGTTTCCACGCAATATTATCGAATGCGGAATTGGAAAAATAAGAATAAAATGCTGACAAATTACGAAGGGGCAATCGGAGTCAAGACGGGTTATACCAAACAGGCGGGTCGGTGTTTGGTTTCCGCTGCAACACGGGAGAATATGACTTTGGTTTGCACGGTATTAAATTGCTCTATGACGTACGAACGTTCCGCGCAATTATTAGACGACGCGTTCTCGGCTTATGAATACGTGCAAATTTTAGGCGCGGAAACTCCGCTCAAAATCCTAGACGGGAAAAGGGAATACGTTGGTTGCGCGCGGCGGGCGTATAGTTATCCGCTTTTAAAAGAAGAACGGGAGTTATTATCCGTCAAAACGTATCCAAAGAAAACGGAGTACAACAAAAAAGATGGAGAAATCGTCGGGGAATTTGAAATATATCTCGCAAAACACTTGCTTTTTTCGGGGAATTTATATAAACTATAAGTACAAAATATACTTGGAAAAAAGATTTATGCGGATTAACAAATATTTAGCGGAACAAGGCGTTGCAAGTAGACGCCACGCAGATGAAATGATCGAAGCCGGACGAATTAAAATCAACGGCGTTACAGCGCTATTGGGCGCGGACGTACAGGAAGAAGACGTCGTTACTTTGGACGATCAGCCGGTTTTAAGCGGTGAAAAAGAACTCGAATATTATATTATGAATAAACCGAAAGGCGTCGTTTGTACGGTTTCCGATGATCGGGGTAGAAAAACGATTATGGATTTACTTCCCGAAACGTCTGGTCGGGTATTTCCCGTCGGGAGATTGGACTACGGCACGGAAGGACTGTTAATTTTAACGAACGACGGGGATTTAGCGTTTCGTTTAACACACCCGAAAACGGAAATTCCGAAAACGTATATGGCGAAAATCGAAGGAACGTTGACGGAAAAAGATTTAAATCCTATTCGTTCGGGGATAGAGCTTGACGGCGTCTTGACCAAAAAATGTAAAGCGCATATCGTCGAAACGAACAAAGCGTATACGAAAGTGCACATTACTATCACCGAAGGAAAAAATAGACAAGTGCGCCGTATGTTTGAAGCGATTGGGAAGAACGTGGAATTGTTAAAACGCGTCAGCATAGGACAGTTGAAGCTGCGCGGTTTGGATCGCGGCAAAGTTCGGAAACTCACGCAAGAAGAAATTTCTTATTTGAAAGGCTTGTAATTAAAAACACCCGTTGTAACAACGGGTGTTTACGTTTTAAATAGGGGTTTTAAGAACGGTAATTCCGCATTAAACCGATGACTTTGCCGAGAATGGAAACTTCTCTGTCTTGATAAATCATGTCGCTTAACGCTTCGTTTTCGGGGTGTAATACGATTTGACCGTTTTTTCTAAAAAATCTCTTTACGGTTGCCGAATCTTCCACCAACGCAACGACAATTTCACCGTTTTCCGCCGTTTGTTGTCTTCTTACAATGATTTTATCTCCGTTCATGATCCCTGCGTCGATCATGGACGTACCTTCTACGCGGAGCATGAATAAATCTTCGCCTTGAAACTCTCCTGCAGGAAAAGTATAATAATCTTCGTAATTTTCATACGCAAATACGGGTTGCCCAGCCGTTACCACACCGATTAAAGGAATGCTTACGCCTGCGCTCTTTCCGATGGTTACCGAACGTTTTTTGTTGGTTGCCTTATTCAAATATCCCTTGGTTTGCAATTTTGCCAGATAACTATGAACGGTGGCGGTGGATTTGATCCCACATTCCTTGCCAATTTCACGAACGGAAGGCGTGTATCCGTTTTCTTCGGAAAATTTCCGAATATAGTCCATTACTCTTATTAATTTTTCTTCGTTTACCATTGCAAAATCCCACTTTTCTTTTGTTTACAAGTTCATTATAGCATACTTTTTTAAAAAACGCAAACAAATGTTTACTATTTTTAAAAATTTTTCCAATAAATTTCCTTTACTAAATTATAATGAAGTTTATTGACAAATATACCAAAATATGCTATACTTTAAAAAACGGAACGGAGAGCGTGTTATGATCGGTGAAAAATGCGTATTGTACGATCGGGATTGTATAGAATGTATGGAGTGCGAGACTTGCGATCTTGATCCTACGAAAATTTGTGATAATTGCGGGAAATGTATTGATTTCAAAGACGTTGCGTCGATTAAAATTGACAAAATCTATACCAATCCCGCAGATTATAATGAAAAATAACGAAAAAACTCTTATGACGAAATCATAAGAGTTTTTCTATATATTCGGCAAATAGTTTCTCATATCGAACGGGAATGATTGCAACTACGTATTGCCCATCGTCCGTGTATTCTATGGATTTTTCCGTAATCAAAGTTTTCTTTTTGTTATAATCCGACGTCTTTGTATAAGGGATAAATAATTGACATCGGATATATTCTTTTTGAAAAACGTGCAGAATTTCTCGTTCTAAACGCTCAAAACCTTTGTTTTCTTTTGCGGAAACGGGAATGCTTCCGTAAGGGAATCTAGAAAAATCCGTGCAAGCTTCGCTTTTATTCATGACAACGAGATAGGGGGATGAAAATTGCATTTCTTCCAAAGTCTTTAAGGTTGTTTGTAGTTGCATATCGTATTCGCCCGTCGCGTCGCATACGATCAAAGCAAGATCACAATGCAGAGCGCTTTCTAAAGTCGATTTAAACGCTTCGATGAGATTATGCGGCAAATCCTGCAAAAAACCGACGGTGTCTACGAGTAAAAACTCCACGTCGTCGATTTTACATTTCCGAGTCGTCGGGTCGAGTGTGGCAAAGAGCTCGTTTTTCGTATAAACGTCCGCGCCCGTCAATAAGTTCAACATTGTGGATTTTCCCGTGTTGGTATATCCAATCAAAGCGATTGTCTTGACTTCGTTTTTTTTACGCCGCGCTGTTTGAAATGCGCGGCGTTTTTCCGTTTCTTTCAAGCGGTTTTCCAAGAATTTTATACGGTTACGGATATAGCGTCGATCAGTTTCCAACTGCGTTTCGCCCGGCCCGCGCGTACCGACTCCGCCACCAAGCCTTGAAAGGGCGCTACCTTTGCCTTTTAGACGCGGATACAGATATTTTAATTGCGCCAATTCTACTTGCAGTTTTCCTTCGCTACTTTTAGCGTTTTTTGCAAAGATATCTAAAATCAAGGTTGTTCGGTCAATGACTTTTCGATCGTCCAATAATGCGGAAACATTCAACGTCTGGGAAGGGGAGAGCTCGCCGTTAAATAGAATGGTGATATTTTCCAATCCCGCTAACCGTTCTTGTAATTCAGATAATTTCCCCGTACCGATAAACGTAGCGCTATGGATTTCGCGAACGTTTTGATAAATCGTGCCCGCATACGCCGCGCCTGCGCTCTCGATCAAAGAAACGGCTTCCGCATGTAAAATACGGTATTTCCCCGCATTTTCTTGCGTGATCGGCTGAAT
>JAFVRU010000125.1 GCA_017504065.1 Clostridia bacterium | reverse complement strand
TGGAAATTCAAGCGGATATTCAATACGTTGGGGTGAACGATCGGCAGCTCGATTTATTCGAAGGGCAATACGTCGTGCCCAACGGTATGGCTTATAATTCCTACGTGATTCTTGACGAAAAAATCGCCGTAATGGATACGGTCGATCGGGCGTTCGGCGCGGAGTGGTTGGAGAACGTAGCGCGCGTTTTGAATGGGAAATCGCCCGATTATTTAATCGTACAACACATGGAGCCCGACCATTCGGCAAATATACAAATTTTTGCACAGCGGTATCCCGAAGCGAAAATCGTTTCATCGCCGAAATCGTTCGTGATGATGAAAAACTATTTCGGAACGGATTTTGCGGAGCGGCAAATTCCCGTAACCGACGGCTCGACGTTGGAGCTCGGGAAGCATACGCTCTCGTTTTACAGCGCGCCGATGGTGCATTGGCCTGAAGTAACGATGACGTACGACTCGGCGGCAAAAGTGCTGTTCTCGGCGGACGCGTTCGGGAAATTCGGAACGACGGATGCGGACGAAGATTGGGCGTGCGAAGCGCGGCGATATTATTTCGGGATCGTTGGGAAATACGGCGTACAGGTGCAAAATTTGTTCAAAAAAATTGCGGGCTTGGATATCCAAACGATTTGTCCCTTGCATGGGGTTGTGTTAAAGGAAAATCTGGGCTATTATTTGAGCTTGTATCAAACTTGGTCGAGCTACGGCGTGGAATCGGACGGAGTGATGATCGCATATACGTCCGTTTACGGGAACACGAAAAAAGCGGTAGAACTGCTTGCGGCGAAGCTGGAAGAAAAAGGTTGCCCGAAAGTGGTCGTGAACGATTTGGCTCGGTGCGACATGGCGGAAGCGGTGGAAGACGCCTTCCGATACGGGAAGATCGTACTTGCAACAACGACGTATAACGGGGAGATTTTTCCGTTCATGCGGGAGTTTATTCAACACCTTACCGAACGGAATTTCCAAAACCGTACGGTGGGCTTTATAGAGAACGGGAGCTGGGCGCCGATGGCGACGAAAGTCATGCTCGGCATGCTGGAAAAATGTAAAAATTTGCAATATACGCAAGCGACAGTCAAGATTTTATCGGCTATGAACGATGAGAACGTAGCGCAAATCGAAGCGCTTGCGGAAGAATTGAAATAAAAAAGGAGAGAATGCTATGAGTAAATTCGTATGCAACGTATGCGGCTGGGAATACGATGAAGAAGTCGGATTGCCGGAAAAAGGGATTGCGGCAGGCACGAAATTTGCCGATTTGCCCGACGATTTCGAATGCGCGCTTTGCGGCGTTGGGAAAGAAAATTTTACAGAAGAATAAGGAGAAAAAATTATGGAAAACTACATCATTTGTAACTGTAAACAAGTTAGCTACACGGACATTGAACGCGCTTTGGAAAACCATAACAAAATGGAAGACGTTTTGGAAGTATTCCAAGACGTACAACGCATCACGCATTGTTCGACGGGTTGCGGCGGTTGCCACGACAAAGTATTGAACGTCATTTCCGAAATTATGATGGCGTAAACGATTAAATGCAGCTACCATGTCCGCGTTGAGTTGCAAAAGTATATATTATACAAAGCGCGGTACAGGGTAGCGATAAATCGTTGGCAAAAGACAAGAAGAGGATACACTACGTTTGGTATAGGGTTTAAACAGGAGAAACTTATGAAAAAAATAAAAATGTTTTTAGCGCTTATTTTGGGCGTGAGTTGTAGTGTGTTGGCAGTATTTTGTATCGCTTGTGGAAAGAAAGATAATTCTTCTTCGCAAGTTGACAGTAGCAGCGTAGCGGCTTTGTCGAGTGATAGTAGCTCGTCGTCGAGCCATCAACAACCTGCCAATCCCCCCGCGCCAAATCCCGGCACGCAAGCCAATCCGCAAGAGTTGAGCTTAGGGGATAACAATATCGAAACGATTCCCTTTGGAGATTTGTATGTAAGTTTTGAACAGGCGGGCGAATACGTGTTGACGTTTACTAATGAACTACTCTTGGTTGCTTATGGCGGAGATACGTATGCGATAGCGGGCTTAGGCGGTACGATTGAGTTTACCGTTGCAGAAGGTGAATCCGCGGTGTTCGTCATCACGTCAAGCGACGGTAGAGCGCTTGAAACTGTTTTGAACGTTTCGGGTAAATAAGAAGAAATACAAAAGGGCTTTCGCGATCGCGAAAGCCCTTTTAAAATGATTTAAAATAAGCATCATCTTTCCGCCTAAGAAAGATAGAAAGACCTAGTCAAGGTATTGCCTTGCGCGGTCGCTTACGCTCCCTTGGTCAGTATGACAAAGGGGCGGCTACGTTCGGTATGACAATAAGGGAAACAACCAAGTAACACCTTAGCGACGGGGAGAGATAGAAAGACCCAGTCAAGGTATTGCCTTGTCAAGGCATTGCCTTGCGCGTAAAGCCATTTACGCTTGCGGGTGCTCGTCCGTTGCTTTTTCGTGCGTATGACGAATGAATACGAAATCGACGAACAATGCGATAGCATACAGGATCAACGTGAAAATCAAGATGTTTTGGAAATCTCCCGTTTTCTTGACGATCAAGTCCGCGATTTGGTTGCCCGTCAAACCCGCAAACGCCCACGCCGACAAAGCGATTCCGTGCAAGGACGAAATTTTCTTCATGCCGTACACGTCGGAAAGGAGCGTAGGCAAATTGCTGAACCCGCCGCCGTAACCGAAGTTGACGAGAATGAGTAGCGCAACGCAAATGACTACGTATTCCTTGTCGATTGCGTTCGTAAACAGGGCGAGCGCCGTAATCAACAATTCGCTGATCAAAATGATTTTATAGACGCTGTTCCGATCCTTTAAGTGGTCGCCGATCGTGGAATAACCCAACCGTCCCGTTGCGTTAAAGAAGCCCGTGATCGTGCCCAAAAGCGCGGCGGAGCTACCGAGTCCTACGACGGTATAAATAGCTTTTTCGTGTGAAATCAACGCAAGCCCGCAGGTAATATTGATATAGAATACCAACCAGATCCCGATAAACCGAATATCTTTAAAAATCGCAAACCGCGCGAAGAACGCTTTGATATCGAGCTTTTCGTGGTGCTCTACCCAACCTTCGGGCTTTTTCAAAAGCAAATGTCCGACGAACATCATCACGAACCAAATTCCCGCAAGGATATAGAGCGTATTCACTACGCCGACTCCGTCAATCAAAGCCGTAATAATGGGCGCGAACACCATTTTTGCCGCGCCGAAGCCCGCAACTGCAAGTCCCGTAGCTAACCCCTTATTGTCCTTGAACCAAAGCATTAACGTTTTCACGGGCGACAAATATCCGAGTCCGAGTCCAATCCCCATAACGACGCCGTAGCTAATCAACAGCAGGGGCATGCTGTGCAGTTTTACCGCCAAGCCCGAGCCTGCGACTCCGACCGCGAAGCACACGCTTGCAAGCAAGCTTGCCTTGTGAATATCTTTTTCTACGAAATTCCCAAGGAATGCCGCGCTCATGCCCAAGAAGAAGATGGCAAGCGAGAATGCCCAACCGAGCGCGCCTACGCCCGTGCCCGAGCTGATAAAAATTTCTTTGATCGCGTCTTCGAGATACGACCAACAGTACACCGTACCGATGCTGCAATGTAATAACAACGCGGGGATTGCCGCGCGCGTCCATTTGTTACTGAAAGCTTTCACTATCCGTTCCGTCCTATCTATGTATTTAGGCATAAACCTTACCTATTATAGACCTTTGCTTCGACAAAGTCAACTAATAAACGACAAAATTTTCACTTATTTATCATAGAATTTTTCTATAAAGAAAAACGTTTATAACGACAGAAGAACCGTGAAGTTTTTTTCACGGTTCTTCTATGTCGTGTAGCAACTGACGGAGCAGTATTTTTCCAAAATAAAAAAGTGTGCCCTGCAAGCAAAGCACACCCCGAAATGTACTCCGCTTGTTGTCACACAGCTTTTCACACAAGAGAAAAGACGAAGTACAAATTCGCAACTCGTACTCGTGTGAAAGTGGTTATGCAGCTGTGTGACGAATACAGTTTACCATATTTTTAAAGAGCCGTCAAGCGATTTTCTATGCATGTCGATCGGGGGAAGGACAAAAAGCGTTGGATTTTGTTAAAAAACTCCGTTCGTTCAGTTGCGTTTTCAGAGAGTATTTGTTATAATATATATGTTAAATTATATAACGCAAGGAGAATAGAAGTTATGAAAGCAGCAGTATTACGTGGACCACAGGACGTTAGAGTAGAACAGTTCCCTGAACCGCCTATGCACGACAACTGCGTGAAAGTTGCAGTTGCGTATTGCGGGTTGTGCGGTACGGATTTTCATAAATTTGCAGGTAAGAGCGGTAGCAGACCCGTTACCTATCCCGTGCCCTTGGGGCATGAAGCTTCGGGCGTCGTTGTGGAAATCGGCAAGGACGTTACGAATTTCAAAGTGGGCGATCGGGTAACGGTTGACCCGAATTGGAGCTGTGGGAAATGCCATTGGTGTCATAAAGGCAAACGGCATTTGTGCAGAAATTCCCGCGGGGTTGTGAAAGGCATGGCGGAGTACATTTGCCCGCCTGAAGAAAACGTTTACCATATTCCCGACAGCTTGAGTTTAAGAGACGCGGCGTTGACCGAGCCTTTGTCCTGCTGTTTGCACGGTATCGAACTTTTGGATATGAAACTTGGCGACGTCGTCGTGATTATCGGTATGGGCGCGATCGGGTTGATGATGTTGCAATTATGCGCGAAAGCTTCCGCAGGGAAGATCATTGTCGTAGAACCGATCGAAGAAAAGAGAGAAACTGCTTTGAAGATGGGCGCGACTTTGTTTGTCAATCCGCAAACGGAAGACGTTGCGAAAGTCATCAAAGAAAACGGTATCGAATGCGTAGACAAGGTATTGGAATGCGTCGGCTTGATTTCCACCGCGCAGCTTGCGTTGGAAGTAGCCGATCCCGGCGCGACGGTCGTACTCTTCGGGGTTTCCGACAACGGGGCGATTCTTCCCGTGGATATGTATAAAGCGTTCACCAAAGAATTGACGATCAAAACGAGCTACATCAACCCCGGCACGACGCCTGCCGCAATCGATTTATTGGAGAAGAAAGCGATCGATTTAGACGGGTTTATCCAAGAAATTGCCATCGAGCAATTACCCGAAGAATTGCAAACTAAGCAGTTTACGAGAAAAGGCAAAGTTGTAGTGCGTATTTCGTAAAGGGAGAGAGTGATGGAAAAGAAAGTAACGTATAGTACGGAATTGGAAAGTTTGGGTTCGTATGACGTCGTCGTCATCGGCGGCGGACCTGCGGGCGTGTGCGCAGCGATCGCTGCGGCGCGCGGCGGGGCGAAAGTTGCGCTTGTCGAAAAGACGGCGATGCTTGGCGGTATGGCGACTTCGGGTTTGGTCGGTCCGTTTATGACCTGTTATAATCGGGAAGGGGAGTATCCCGTCGTTGGCGGCTTGTTCCGTGAAATCGTGGAAAGATTGATTCGCGCAAACGGGGCGATCAGTCCCGATGAAATGGCGGGAAAAACGAGATATACTTCCTATATCGGAAAATATCACAGCAATACGACGCCGATCGATTCCGCAACGCTGCAAGTCGTGCTGGACGAAATGGTATTAGAAAGCGGCGTAGAATTGTTTTTCTATACGCAGTTCGTAGACTGCAAGACGGAAAATTCGAAAATCAAACAAGTTGTCGTTGCGACGCCGGGCGGGCTTGCAATGCTGGA
>JAFVRU010000124.1 GCA_017504065.1 Clostridia bacterium | reverse complement strand
CGTTGAACGGTTGGTTGTTCACGTATTTGACCATGATTCCGCTTTGTCCGTACATGCCTTCGAGCGTAATCCGAAGCAAAATCTTATCCGTTTCAAATGCAACGGGATACGTGAAATTCGCCCCGCTGTCTTCCGCGAACATTTGCGAATCTTTCACGTAAAAGACCTTATGCCCACCCGCGAAGTTTTTCGTCAGCGTCATGTTCTTTTCCGCGCCGACGCTCCACTTGGTTTTCAAGCCTTCGTTCCCGTAGCTGATATGTATCGAGTTCGCTTGGTTTGCATAATCTATCAGCTGAATATCCACCGCCGTAAAATTGCTTGCCGATTGCGGAATTTCAAACTGTAACAGGAACGTAGACAGCGAAACGGGCAGAACGTAGTCCATCGTCGCGTTCCCCGTCGTACTGTTTGCAAGGTAGGTAACCCCTTTCATATCCGCGTTCTTTGTGAAATCGCCCAAGAAATACTCTTGCATCTTCAAGTTCCCGCCGAAATTCACGTCCACGACGGGCAAAGCTTCCGTAACGTACTCTATGCCTTCGTATACGTATTTAAAACGCAGAGTATTTTCGGCTTCTACCTTGAACGCCGCGCCGTCAATCGCTTGATATTCATCGGAATCCTTGCTGACGTACAGTTGCGCCGCGTTTTGCTTGGGAGTCGTTTCCTTGAACGTATACGCGTACAACTTCGGCAAAGAATAGCTAGCGTTTTTAATGAAATATTTCGGCAATTCGGGCACTTCTAAAAACCGTACCGCGTCCGATTGCGCACAAGCGACCGCATACGACCACGTATATTGGTGAATCGCGTCGCCGTAATAATAGACGATTTCATAATTGCCGATATTCAACGGGCAAAACGCGCGCGTAGTAGGATCTATCGGAGTGGGGTTCTCCCAATCCCCTTCATATACGGCGAAAACGTTTAACCATACGCCGTCGTTGATTCCCGTGATCGCATGTTCGGGCAACGTATACTCTATGCCCGCTTGCAGACTATCCGCTTGCTCCACGTTCAACGAAACGGCTTTCCCGCCGTCCGCTTGAATACAGTTGAGCGTAACGCATTCCGTCCCCACGTTCCCTTGACGATCCGTAGCAATATAAGCAACCGTGTACGCGCCGAGCGCGTTGGGCGTAAACTTCCCGTCCTTTAACGCAACTTGCGTTTGCATATCCGTTCCGTAATTATAATAGACGATCGCTTCTACTTCGCCGACCAAGTTCACGTCGTAAGCCGTCGCTTGAAAGATCGAAACTTCTTCCCCTTTTGCAATAAAGATCGGAGCGTTCGCGCCGTTACGTTCGACTTGCACCACGGGCGCTTTCACGTCTTGAATGACCGTGTTCTTCAAATCTTGAGCGGATTTCCCGTCGATACGTTCCACGTCGAAGCGCATCGATCTTCCGAGATAATTCTCCCCGCGTACCGATAAATAAACTTCTCCCGTCGTAAAGCCTTTGAACAGCTTTGCGGTATCGTAAATATCGGCGTTGTCGAAATCGTTGACAAGCCGCAACTGATTGTCTTCCACGTACAGCATATTCCGCGAACAGTCAAACGACAACGTGCAAGGCAAATTGTCCGCGTCCTTCGCCCCTGCCGTTACACCGAAATCGTCCCCGAATTTGGCAATGTATCTCGCGTTATCGATAAATACTTCCTTGCGGTTTCCCGAAACGGGCGTCATCGGCGATACTTCCAAGCCCCCGCGCACCTGTTTCGCGCTCCCCGCGAGATAGTACGGATAATACGAGCCAGCGTTGTTGGACGTATAGGAAATTTCAAATTCGATATAATTGCTCTCGTCATAACAATCCGTCAAGGTTACGATAAAGCTCTCTACTTCCACACTTTTCCCGTCGCCCGCAATATCGGAAGCGCCATAGGGATAGAAAGTAAAGAATTCAAACCGATTTCCATGATTCCCCATCAAATCGATGGGTTGATTGTAACGGAAAATATCCCCGTCCGCCAACGCAACGTGAATACCTTCTTTCACTTTGTCGGTAGACAAGGTCAACTCGTCGGTGAACTCTAAAACGGACGAAGCGGAACTGACTTCGTATAAGTTCTGACGGACGAAAAATTCTTTCGTTTGTTCGATCTTTTTCCCGTCAACCGTTGCGGTATACACAAGCGTATATTTTCCCAACTGCGAGAACACGCAGCTCGTTTCCTTATGATAATTTCCGTCGGGGAATACGATCACGCCGCTTGCAGGGTATTTCTCCCCGCCGTAGGAAATCTCCGCGGCAGGCAAAGTAAATTCTTCCCCTAACATATACGCGTCTTGGATCGAAGTAGCCGGCAATAACTCCGCAGCATACGCTTTCGTACGCTCCGCCTTCCCGCCAACGAAAAGAACGAGCAAGGCAACGATACTACAGCAAACCCCGACAAAAACTGTTTTTATAATTCCTTTTCGCATCATTTTCAAAATTCTTTCTCCTTATTCCTTCAATCCGCCGAGAGAAATGTTGCCCATCAACTTCTCTTTCAATATGATGAAAACCGTCAAAATCGGCAACGCCAATACCATACAACCTGCAACCTTGATAGGCACTTTGCTCAACGGACCGGAGCTGTTGATAATGACCATGTGGAATACGCCGTAAGCGAGCGTCGGCTTTGTCGGCAAGTACAGCAAAGGCACGTTGTAATCGTTCCAATGGCTGATGAATTGAATCAACATAATCGTTCCCGCGATCTTTGCCGCCATCGGCAAAATAATGCGTACGAAAATATTCAACTGCGACGCGCCGTCCACTTCCGCCGCTTCAATATATGCGTTGGATACGCCTTGGAAAAAGGCGTAGTACACAAAGAAATACATACCCGTAAAATTGAATTTCAATACGAAATTCCCAAGGAAATTATCATACAAATTCAATCTCCGAAGCAACGTGATTGTCGCAGGCGTTCCGCCGACGATGGGCAAAATCATAACGAACAGGTTCACGTTGTAAATGATTTTACTTACTTTACAGGGGTATTTTTGGCACATATACGCCATCAAAAGCGGCACAAACGCCAACAGAACGCAGCTCCCGCCCGCATATAAAACCGTATTGTACAGCAACGCAAAGAAATCCAAATCCGCGCGGTGTACGATTTCTCTACTCCCGCTGAAGAACCGAACGGTTTTTTCGAATTTGAAATTTTCAAGGATCAGCGTGTAATTTTTCAGTTTCGTTAATTCGTCGCCGCTCTTACTCGGCTTGGGAAAACCGAGAACGTTGCCGCCGTACAGGAAATCGATGTTCGATTTCAGCGACGTCATCAAGCCCCAAATTAGCGTTAAAAGAATCGTCAACGTATAGATGATCAGGACGGAATATATGGTCCAAATCAAGATTTTATTGCTCAAATGCTCTTGCTTTTTCATATATTTCTCCTTAGTCCACACTCGGCCCGCACTTTTCCAAAAGCTTGCGCACCCCCACCGTTAAGGGGAATACGACCAGCGTCATCATCAACCCCATAGCGGAAAGCTCGGGATACGACATGTTGTTGATGTTCTCCGTAACGTCCGCTTTTAGCGTTTGTACGTACATGAAATACCCGTAAGTGCTCACCGTATCCGCGCTCGACGCGAACAAGGTGTACAAATGCGCTTGATTGGTGAAAATCCCCGCCAAACCGACTACGATAAAGGTAACCAGAGTCGGATAGATCATCGGGATCGTAATATACCAAAATTCCTGAATCAAATTCACGCCGTCCAGATGCGCGGATTCAACAACCGACTCGTTAATGCCGCTCATCGAGCCAGAAAACAGCATGACGTTGACGCCGAACCCGATCCAAATATTGAAAAACAGAATGGTCGGAAACCGCGTGTCGTTGTCGTCGAATAGCCCTAGCGTCGTCTTGTTCGTTACCATTTCGTAGAGCTCTTTATAGACGTCCGTTACCATGTATTTGAAAAGCAAAGCAAACACGACGCCCGAAATGATTTGCGGCATAAACAATACCACTTTAAACAACCCCGAACCGAGATAGTTTTTATATAAATAGAAAGAGAATATCAGCGCGAGCACAATCCCAACGATGGTCGAACAAAAGAACACCAGCAACGAATTTTTTAACATATACGTTCGACGTTCTATTTCTTCCCACGCCTTTAAATAGTTGCTCAGCTTCGCAAACTTTACCTTATATCCCAGCTTTCCTACGTTCGGAATATATTCCTGAAAAGAGAGCAGGATCGAGTTAAAATTCACGTATATATACATGACGCAAAACTGCAACAACGGCAGCGCCACCATACAAGCGTAAAAAATCCCGCGGTTTTTCTTTCTTTGATTGAATTTTTTCGGTTGCCGTTCCGTTACGGCTTCACTCGGTCCTTGTCCCTGCATT
>JAFVRU010000123.1 GCA_017504065.1 Clostridia bacterium | reverse complement strand
TACGGCTTTTTCATACCCTTTTTCGGTTTCTTTTAAACGGATTCCCGCCGCTTTAAGCGCCCCTTCGTCTTCGGCGATCGTCTTTTCCTGTTCGGCAATCTTTTCGTCGCTGCCTTCGTTGTTCTCGCCCATTCTCGTCAGGAGCAAAGCTTCTTCCTGCTCCACCGCGAAATATTGCGCGTTGACGGACTTGGAAAACCGCTCCCCGTATTTTTCTAAATTGAACAGTCGCGAAACGAGCTTGACCCGCTCGGACGTCGGCGCTTTGACCAGCGCGGCGAAATCCCCCTGCGGCAACGCAATGCACATTTTAAAATCTTCAAACGTCAGCCCGATAATTTCTTCCAACCGCGCGTTGACGTCACGCGTACCTTCCGCAATCGCCGCCAAACCGTTTGCCGTAGCGGCGTATAAATACGCTTTCGTCGTCCCGTTTTTCCGCTTGATCTCCCGACGGACGCGGTAAGTGTTGCGCGCGCCTTTTTCCAGAATTTCGAACTCGAATTCCACGTACGCGCTATCCGCTGCGTAATGGATACAGTCGTTCATCGCGCCGATCCCGCGTTCGATCTTGCCGTACAACGCCAAGTGTATGCAATCGAGTATGGTACTCTTTCCGCTGCCCGTATCCCCGAAAATCCCGAAAACGCCGCCCGACAAAAGGGAGCGGAAGTCGATTTCCGCCTTTTCCGAAAAACTATGGATACCGCAAAATTCCAAATATACGGGTTTCATGCCCCTGTACCGTCCTTACGATTGCGCGCCGTTTTCTTCAAGCTCCGCAAGCGTTTTTAAAAACAGCGTCTTTAATTCTTCTCTCGGCTCTGCGCCGTATAACGAGCGGTAATACGTACGGAACAGTTCTTCCCCCGACAAGCCTTTTCGGGATGTGAGCTCCAACCGTTCTTCCGTCCGCACGTCGGGAATGAGCGACACGAGATTGGGTTTCGCCGCAAGCCTGCCCGCGTCCGTTCCCGTTAAGGGCGAGGATAAGAACAACTTGAGCTCCGCCAAAGTATCGGGATAGGCGTCCAAGAGCTCCAAAGCGCTCTCCACGCCGTCCGCTTCCAAGCGCACCAAACGCTTGCCTTTCGTCAAGGGCACGTCCCGCGCGGCGGAAACTCCGTCTTTCGTCAGCTCGAATACTTTGACCGACTTATCCGCCTTTTCGTCGAACGAATACTGCAAGGGCGAACCGCTGTAATAGCAATGTCCCTTACCCATACGTTGCTTCTTATGTAAATGTCCAAGCGCGATATAATCGCTTTGCGGGAACAACTCCACGGGGATTGCCCGCGCGCCGCCGAGATCGATTTCCCGTTCCCCGTCCGAAACTTCGCCGCCGAGCGCAAACAAATGCGCCATGAACACGGACGGCAGGCGTTCGGTATTCCCGATCGCGCTCTCCTGCATCCATCCCCGCATGCGTTCCACGTAGGACAGATCGGATTTTTCTTCCTTGAACCGCGCTTCGTTGGGATAGGGCAACGTCGAAACGAAAATCCGTTCTCCCGTCAAGCTTTCAAATTCCGCAAACCCTTTCCCCGAACGGATCGGACGCGTCCGACCGTTTGCAGGCGCAACTTTCAAGGGCTTGCGATCGTTCCCGACGATATAGATGCCGTATTCTTCGGCGAGCGGCGTTACTGCGGACAGGCGCACGCCGTCGTCGTGGTTACCGCTAATCAGCAAGACCGCGCGGTCGTTTCCCGCTACCTGCTTAATTTTGGCGAAAAAAAGTTCTTCCGCGTCCGCGCTCGGCGTATACGTATCGAACACGTCGCCTGCGAGCAAAACGAGCTCCACCCGT
>JAFVRU010000122.1 GCA_017504065.1 Clostridia bacterium | reverse complement strand
CCTTGACCACCGTGGAAACGGCTATTCTTTACAGTAAGCGTTTGATCACCTGCACCGCCATTGTCGCTATACATAATCAAACCATGACCTTGCGTATAGAAATCACAATCATCGACTAAAACGTCCCCATCATAAATATAGGTATAACGCATAGCGCTTACAGCCGCATCGTCGTCATTGTCGAATACACACTTTATAAACGAAACGTCGCCATAAAGATATTGTTGCCCAATAATCGTGCAGTTTTTGTAAGTCATGGTCGGACCGTTAATATACGCCGCATAATAAGCGCCGTCTTCAAACGTAGCCTTTACGTTTTCTAACGTAACGGTACAGCCACCCAAACCGAGATGGTCGTGCGAAGCTCCTACGGCATTCGTCAAGGCAATTTCTGCCCCGCCTTCATTTTCGCCTACGACGCTAATCGTTTTATTGCTCGACGTTAAAACGTTTTCATATTTTCCGTCCGCAAGGATAATCTTTACATTGCTTTCACTTCCGTTCATTAAGGACTTAAACGCACTCGCCGTCGTTACGTAATGCGCGCCGTCAACCGTCAATGCTGCATTGTAAATTACACGACCAGCAATATTGTATGCAGATGCATTCGTACAGTTGGTTAACGTTACCACACAGCTTGCAGTATTTGCCGTTCCAACAAATGCGCCCGTTTTATCCATTCTAACGGCACCATCTTCAACTTCACCGCTAATCGTCGTGTCCGCGCCGAGAATGTTGCAATCAACAAGGTTGAGAACGTTTACACTGTAACCAGCATAAACGGCTGCATTACCGAATGTATTGTTGATCTTTGCGCTTTCTACGTCAACGTTCGTAAGATTTACTGCACCGTTTGCATAACCGACAACCGCAGCAGCACCCGTTGCATATTCGTCACTTGCGTCTTCTACAACAGGAGCAACCAATTTCAGATTTTCCACGTTTAAGGTTGCGTCGGTATCTACGTAGAACATACCGACGTTGGTCATGCCGTTATGTCCACCCGTTACCAGCTTCATATTAGAAATGGTATGTCCGTTGCCCTTGAAGTTCAACGTATCGCCGTAAGCAACGCCGATTTCCTTAAATTCAGCGCCATTCAAATCGATGCTGTTCATCAATTCGATGGTTGCTACTTCAGCAACGCCATTGTTAGAAACAAGATACTTGCCGCTTAACGCCATCATATCGATTTTGTTATATATGTAAACCGTTCCCGCTGCAGGATTTTCCACTTGCGCATTGCCTTGAACAGCTTCTACTTTATAAGAAACGGTACAAGCTTTATCTTGATATTCGTCGCCTGAGTCTTCAGGGAGCTCGATCGTTACAGGAACGATTGCGTCTGCAGCACCAACTGCAAGCTGCGCCCAATCGGATACGAACGTTACACCGTTATACCCTAATTTATCTCCAATAGATACGTTGAGCGCCGCAAACAAACCGTTATCGTTTTCGCAAATGATAATCGTACGGTATTGAACGGTTACGCTGCTTTCATTTTCCACAACGATATTGAATTGAATTCCGTCGCCGGGAACAAGCTTTTCAAGCGTTAAACCGTTTTCATCAAAGGTTGCAACGCCTTCGTACATATTATCCGCGCCTTGCGTATAATTGGTATCATACAATTGCTTTGTTTGCACCGAAGCATTATCAATGCTTGCCGTAACGCTCACCTTACCGGAGCTAACGGCAATATTCACTTTGCTTTTAGAAGTGAACAATGCAAACGTTGCCCCAGCAATCAGGCTTATGCAAAGCATAATCGCCAAAATCGCAGATACAACTACATTTCTCTTTACTGTTTTCGTCATACTTTTATCTCCTATTTTTTATTTCTCTTTTTTAGTTTGCCGTCGTTTTTTGCACCGCATTTACCAGCAAATCAAACTTGACTTCCTTACTTTGCGCATCGTTATTTACGCTGTCATCGTTTATAAATTCAACTTTCACGGTAAATTCTTTTGCCGCGTCGTTTTTTGCCATCGTTTGTGTTGCGATAATCGCTTTGCCGTCTGCCACGTATTCGTCAAGCGTACCTTTATCTTCGCCGTCAACATATATTTTCAGCTGTTCCGCCAATGCATTGCTTGCACTCGTCAGCTGAATAATAACGTCATAAGAAAATGCTACGTCGCCATTATTGGTGAGTCTAAGCGTTGCTTCGTATTTCGAACACGGTACTACTTTTTCTTCGTTGTCGATTCCGAAAACGTTTGCGTTTGCGGTGTTTGTATCGGTAAAATCTACTATGGAAGTATCTGGAACCGTTGTAACCAAATATCCGGTATCGTTGTCGAGATACGTTTTAGTAAGACTAATTCTTTCTAACTTGACTTTTAACGTTCCTGCGGTTAAATGGTTTTCAACTTTCGCGCTATCACTCCATAATGCAAACGTTCCACCAACAATCATTGCTGCGCATAACAGCATCATAACGCACGACATAAGCAATGTTCTAACCTTGCCTTTGCCCATTTGCCTGTCCTCCTTGTTTAGATTTATCTATTTCGCTGGAATTCCAAACGATCGGATACGATTATTTATTTGCCGCGCTTGTGCTTTCGCGCGCGCTTTCCCGCTTTTGTTTACGGCGGAGTTTCGCTTGTTCTTTTTTGTAAGCCTTTTCTTCTTCAATCGCTTTCACCGCAATATCAATACTGTCCTTAACCGCAGTAAACGCTGCTTCATCCGTAACCTTAATTGTTGCAGGCGCTTGCTTCATCGCAACTCTATTATCCGCTACGTATGTTTTGAACGTTAAATTAGGAATAACAAGCTCACAAACAACAATGCCGCGCTTGATTTTTAACCTTACAAGACGGCTTTTCCCCACTTTATATTCTTCGTAGTTTTCGTTTTTATATCTTTTACTATTTTCTACCGCCATGGCGCATTTTACGATTTCATCGTAATAAGCTTTATATTCGGGAACAAGTTCCAAATATTTCTCTTCAAGCGTCTGTGTTGCCGTAGAGAAAACAACCGCGGAATCGTCGCTAACGGTTGCTGGTGCAACTTCATCTGCTACGACAGCTTCACTCGCGCTGACAACTTCATCGACAACCGTAGTACATTCTTCAATCGCAGCGCTTTCAGCATTTTTGAGATTGTTTTTCTGTTCTCGACGTTCTTTTTCTTCAATTACAACATCGCGAGCAATAACGAACATACAAAACATGCCCATCAATATTGCCATAATTATGAATATATAAATAAGTGCCGTCATTTTATCTACCTCCTATCGTGCATTATATAGTTTCTTGATTTTCCTTTTCGGACTCCGTTTCTTCTATCGATGTTTCTATAGTCGAGTCGGGCTTCCTATCTAGTTCCGCTTCTTCGGGAAGCAACTCGGAACTCTCTACAGAATCCGTTTGATGATTTTGATTTTGCAATTCTGCAAGCTGACGCTTTAACGCTTCTATTTCATCGTCCTGCTTTTTCTTTTCCGCTTGTAATTTTTCCTTCTTGTCTTTCCCAAACACTCTTATCAATCGTATTACTTCAAATGCGATGATAATAAGGCAAGGAATGATAATGAAACAAACAATACCAACCGGCGTTTTAAACGCATAGACGAGCACGCCTAATACGTAACTCTGCCCCGTCACTTTCCCTATAATATAATTGGGACTGTCTTCCAACGATGTATCTATGGTTTGTTGCAACAAATCTGTTTCAGCGTTTTTATTATCCCCTTCAAGCGTTATGATATATCCGCCCGATTGCTTTTCTTCGATATTCACGATACGGTGCGTGATCGTTTCTTGCTTACTATAAACGTATTTGAAAGTCAAAACGTCGCCAACTTCCAAGTCCTTATACCATTCCGCCTTTTTCTCTTCCGATTCCGGTACAACATCCACGAAAATACAGGATTTCACTCGTATACTCTTAATTTCAAAATCGCTCACGTCTGTTAAATCGCATTTTTCCATGGAATCGGATTGTACAAATCGAAGCTGATGTCCAAATATAGTCGCTGTTCCATCACGGTCTTTTTTAGACATGATACTGATGATCAGTACAAACAGAGCCATCGCAATAATCAGGTATAAAAATATATTGCCGATGATCTTCAAAGCTTTCTTTGCAATAGTCTTTTTGTTTTTAATTTTCTCTTCACTCATTATTCAACATTCTTAGCATTGAGTTCCATATAAAACACAACGCTCGTCCCCTGTGCTTCATCGCCCGTATCAATAGGCATTGTATAAGAGATCGAAATTTCCGTTACTCCCTGCCCCAAGGAAACCGATTCCCCGTCTAATAGCTCCTGCAACGGTTTTTCGATAGAGCCCTTCTCCGTTACAATTCCAACAAGTATATATTTTTTTAGCTCTCCACCGTTATCCCCGAAAAAATCAAGCGTGATGGAGTATGCGTCGGCGGTATCCCCTGTAAGCGAAATCTTATACTCTTCCGTCTTGCCGGGGTACATTCCTTTTATTTCCGCTTTTAGCTCTTTGCTCGTTTCGCCGTTAATCTCTATGACGGTAGCTTCTTCCAAATCATTGTTATCTTGTAATCTCCCCCAAATTACCACCCCCGTCAAGGTCAAGACTATGGAAATGAGAATTATTAAATACATTAATCTATTGGTTTTACGCATTTCCGTCTCCTTTCAAGTTATCCCAGAAAAAACAACATAACGCTTGTTATGTATTCAAGTAGTATTGAAAGCAAAAGATTGGTTGCTTTTTAATTTTTGATATTATAGCACTATTTCCCCTATTTTGCAAACATTTTTAATACATAAACAAAAAATAATTTTTTAAAACTAAAATTTCGCATGACAAATACAGCCCTTCACCTATTTTTTCCTAAAGATATTGATAGGGTTCTTTTCTTGATACAATTTTTTGTTTGCGTTTTCCTATTTTTAAAGGAGAAAATTTCATTTTACAACATAACAAGCGTTATGTGATAGATCGGCAAAGGTCGGTCTTTTTTTATTTATATAATCAAGCGCATATTTTCCATTTTGCGCTTATGCTCCGTAGCGGTAGTAATAATATAAATCCTAGTCGTATTTATGCTTGTATGCCCTAAAATATCCGCCAGTTTTGCAATATCTTTTTCTATACCATAAAAAGTTCTAGCAAATAAGTGACGGAGATTATGCGGAAATACTTTACTCGTTGACACACCGGCATCTTTGCACAACGATTTCATATCTCTCCAAATATTATGCCGACTTACGGGCTTTCTGTTTCTTGTAACGAATACCGCACCCGATTTTATATTTTGCCTTTTTATATATTGCAATAATTTTTTTCGTAGTTCGGCAACGAGAAAAATACGCCTATTTTTGCCTTTACAATTCACAAACGCTTCGCTTTTATGCACAGCTTCCACCGTGATATATTGCAATTCACTTACTCTAATTCCTGTTCCACAAATTGTTTGGATAATAAGATTTAATCGTTCGTTTCTATTCCTTTTCGCCGCTTGAACAAGTCTTATATATTCCGCCTTTGTCAATTCCTTTTCTTCGGATGCAAACGCCGATTTTTGTATTTTGTGTTGTTTTACACACAAATCGTACCACCCGCAAAAACGAAAGAACACATTGATCGCCGCAAGCATCGAGTTTGCACTTGTAACCGCATATTTAGATAAAAGCTGCGTTTTATAATCCAGCACATCTCTTTTCGTAAATGCTCTTTCTCCTATATATTCGTAGAATACACGCACATCGTACAAGTACTTTTCTACCGTTGCTACACTTCTTTCTTCACATTGCAAGTGTGTTTCAAAGTGATATAATTGCTCTTGTTGTAACCGTCTTTCCATTGTAATTCTCCTTTTACCGTTTATATAATTATTCCAATATAAACAAAATTTAACCTGTTTATATAAATTTATATAAACCGATAAACCGATGAATACCGCGTATAGTTGCTCTTTCTTATAGAGAAAAGCAACCCCAAACCAATCCGTTGTGTTCTTAACGGAGAATTCGGGGCGGTATGTACACGGAAGGCAATTTGCCTTCCGTGTACTGCTTTTTTAGGCGGTTTCTCGTATATTGCTTGCAAGTAGCATTTCAAGCATTGGCATGCCGTCTTGTTCGGGAAGTTGAAATGCGTAGTGGATATTGATAAGGTTGCCTGCGGTACGGGAGTATTTCTCCAATTTTTCGAATACTTCAATCTTTCGGATGAAGACTCGAAGCAGTTCGGGGGTTAGCGTTGGCATCTCAATATACTGCTTCGCCTTTGCAATGAATTCCCTAATGCAACTATCTCGCATATCCATCTTGCTGATACCGTCATTCACGGCTATCAGCTTTTCTTTTAGTACAGTTTGTTCTTGCTCGTATCCGCTTGCCATCGTATCGTAGCGTTCGGGAGTGATTCTTCCGCAAACTCTATCCTCGTATAAGCATCGGATGATATTGTCAAGCTCCTTGATACGCTTTTCAAGCTGCTGTTTTTCTCT
>JAFVRU010000121.1 GCA_017504065.1 Clostridia bacterium | reverse complement strand
AGCGGACTATTTTATCGACTGTTCGAGCAACGCCGATTTGGCGTTCAAAGCGGGAGTGCCCACTTGGCTCGGCGATGAAGAATCAGGTGTTCCGCAAGCGGCGACGTTGTTTTTCGAATTGACCAACGTGGACGACGAGAAATATTTGCAGCGCGGCGGGCATAAGGCTTACCGCACGCCGATTCAGGGTAGATATAAAGTCAACGATAAGCACGTAATGAACGTCAATCCCGGGGACGTACGCAGTATGACGGCGGGACATATTCAAGGCAGAAAATTTGCGATGGAAAGCTACGCCGATATGAAAGCGACGATGCCGGGGTTCGAGCATGCGAGCTTGACGCAGATCGCGTCCGTTTTGGGGATTCGCGAAGGCAGACATATTCAAGGCAAATATATGTTGACCGTGGAAGACGTTTGCAATTCGACGTATTTTGACGACGCGGTGGTTACGTTCGGTTACGGTATGGACGTGCATAGTAGGGACAAGGCGTCGCGCGGTGGATTCAGCGCGGGGAGCGCGGATTGGTACACGATCCCGTTCCGCTCGTTAGTGCCGTTGAACTGCGACAATCTTTTGGTGGCGGGAAAAACCATTTGCGCGCAATCGCAGGCGGCTGGTTCGTTCCGCGTTATGCCCGCTTGTATGGCGCTTGGGCAAGCCGCGGGTACGGCGATCGCAATGGCGGCGAAAGAACGTTGCAATGCGGGCGATGTTTCCGTGAAAGCGTTGCAAGCTGCGCTCGTCAAAGACGGCGCGATTTTGATGGATTCACGGGTTGATCCTTTAAATAGATCGGCGTACACGTTGACGACGTAAAGGCTACCTAGGTCGTTTTCAAAACGTACTCGAAGCGATAAAAATAACGGCTTAAAATTCAGCCCAAAAAGACGTCGGTTTTTGTGAAAAATTCACAAACTCAAAAAAAGTGTGAAAAATTCTTTTGTATAGTTGCGTTTTCGGGCGGGTTTTGTTATAATATAGATAATAGGGAAAAGATGCGAAAGGATAAGCGATGATGGATTTCCGCAAGAAGAAACAAGTGGCTTTGCAGTCGGGGTGTACGGGGTGCGTTTCGACGACGGGTCTAATCGCGCGTTTTTGCGGGTTCAAAGCATCGTTTCACCCAAAAAACAGAGTATAAATACAAGGAGTGCAACCCAAAACGGATTGCGCTCCTTCCTATTTTTTGAAAATAAAACGGAGAGTTTGTTAAAATGAGTAAAGTCGGTATTTTAATGGGAAGCAAATCGGATTTTGACGTAGTAAAACCCGCGGTTGCGGTGTTGAAAAAATTCGGTGTGGAAACGGAAGTGCGGGTAATTTCTGCGCATCGTACGCCCGATGAAGCGCATGAGTTTGCGGCTTCGGCTCGGGAAAAAGGTATGGAAGTTTTGATTTGCGCGGCGGGCAAAGCGGCGCATTTGGGGGGCGTGATCGCGGCGTTGACGACGTTGCCAGTGATCGGGTTGCCTGTAAAAACGGATATGATGGGCGGCTTGGATAGCTTGCTGTCGATCGTACAAATGCCGTCGGGGATTCCCGTGGCGACCGTCGGAGTAAACGGCGGGGAAAACGCAGGGCTTTTGGCTCTGCAAATTCTCGGGATTAAATATCCTGAAATTGCAGACAAGCTTGCGGACTACAAACAAGCGATGAAAGCGAAAATCAACGCCGACGACGAAGCGTTGCAAGCAATGTTGTAAGGATATCGGGAGAGAAAACAGATGGCAGTATTTGGTGTTTTCGGTACGAATTTAGCAAACGTTGCGTCGAGCGCGTATTACGGGCTCTACGCGTTGCAACACAGGGGGCAGGCGAGCAGCGGGATCGTTGTCAACGATGACGGCGTGTTCCGTTCCTATAAGGATTCGGGGATTGTCAACGAAGTGTTTAATCCAACGGTTTTGGAAAGCTTGGGGCTTGGGCAAATGGCGCTTGGGAACGTGCGCTACGGCACGAGCGCGACAAAAGACCGTATCAATGCAGAGCCGATGCTCGTCAACCATATCAAGGGTAGACTTGCGATTTCGCATGACGGCGCGCTCGTCAATTATGCGGAGCTCCGTAAAGAGCTGGAAATGGAAGGCGCGATCTTTCATACGACGAACGATATCGAAGTATTCGCGTATATGATCACGAAAGCGCGGCTGACCGCGTCGTCTACGGAAGACGCGATTTGCAAGGCGATGGAGCGATTAAAAGGCGGGTATTCCCTGCTGGTCATGTCGCCGCAAAAGCTGATTGCGGTTAGGGACGAGAACGGGTTGCATCCGCTTTGCTATGGACAGCGCGACGACGGGGAATACGTAGTGGCAAGCGAGACTTGCGCGCTCAATACCGTCGGGGCAAGCTTTGTTCGGGAAATCGAACCTGGGGAAATCGTTGTGTTTTCCAAAGACGGAATTAAGAGTATCCGTACACATTGCGGGAAACAGCCCGAACGGCTTTGCGTATTTGAATATCTGTATACGGCGCGACCCGATTCGGTAATTAGCAACTGCTCGGTACATCTTGCGCGGAAACGCGCGGGCGCGTTTTTGGCAAAAGCCTATCCCGTAGAAGCGGACGTCGTAATCGGCGCTCCCGATTCGGGGATCGACGCGGCGATCGGGTATGCCGAAGAATCGGGGATTCCTTACGGGCTCGGTTTGATTAAGAATAAGTATATCGGGCGAACGTTCATCGATCCCGGGCAAAACGTACGGGAAGATAAAGTGAAAATCAAACTCAATCCCGTTGCCGAAACGGTGAAAGGGAAGCGGGTGATCTTGGTAGACGACTCCATCGTCCGCGGTACAACTTGTACACGGGTAGTCAAGCTGTTGCGCGACGCGGGAGCAAAGGAAATTCATATCCGCTCGTCCGCGCCCGCGTTCTTGAATCCGTGCTATTATGGGACGGATATCGGCTCGAAAGAAGAATTGATTGCGTGCAAGTACACGCCGCAAGAGATGGCGAAATTGTTCGGGGCGGATTCCGTGGGATTCTTACCGTTGGAAGACGTAACCAAGCTCGGAGAGAGCGGGGATTGCAAAGGGTATTGTAAAGCTTGTTTCGACGGACAGTACCCGACGGAAGTTCCCAAAACGGCGTACGATTCTAAGTACGATTACAAAATTTCAGAGAAAAAATAAACGAATGGAGAGAAGATAAACATGGCGATTTCTTACAAAGACAGCGGCGTAGACGTAACTAGGGGCTATAAAGCCGTGGACTTGATGAAAAAACACGTAAAATCCACCTACACGGAAAACGTGATCGGGGATTTGGGCTCGTTCGGCGGATTCTTTTCGATTGCGAACGAAAAAATGGAAGAACCCGTATTGGTAGCGGGTACGGACGGCGTAGGAACGAAACTCAAATACGCGTTCCTTTTGAATAAGCACGACACAATCGGGATCGACGCGGTCGCGATGTGCGTAAACGATATCGTTTGCCAAGGCGCGAAGCCGTTGTTCTTCTTGGATTATTACGCTTGCGGACGGCTGTATCCGGAATCGGAAGCGGAAGTGGTCAAGGGGATCGCGGAAGGCTGCCGTCAAGCGGGTTGCGCGCTCATCGGCGGCGAAACGGCGGAAATGCCCGGATTTTATCCTGACGGAGAATACGATCTTGCAGGGTTCGCAGTCGGGATTGTGGACAAGAAAAAGGTAATCAACGGCAAGGATATTGTGCCTGGCGACGTGCTCATCGGCTTGAAATCGACGGGCGTGCACTCCAACGGGTATTCGCTTGTTCGGAAGCTCTTTGGCGATAGCGATCAGGCGGCGTTGGAAGCGTACGACGAACAACTCGGCGCGACGGTTGCGGAAGTCTTGCTCAAACCCACGAAAATTTACGTCAAGAGCATTCTTGCGTTGATCGAAAAGGTGCAAGTGAAAGGCATCGCGCACATTACGGGCGGCGGGTTTATCGAAAACGTGCCCAGAATTTTGCCCGAAGGCGTTGCGGCGGAAATCGAAAAGAATTCCTACGAAGTACCTCCCGTATTCAAAGTCATGCAAGAACGCGCGGGGATCACGGATGAACAAATTTACAATACCTTTAACATGGGGATCGGTATGGTCGTATGCGTAGCGCCCGAAAACGTAGAAGCTGCGATGGCGAGCTTGAAGGCAACGGGCGAAGACGTCGTTGTGATCGGGAAAACGGTCGCGGGCAAAGGTGTGATACTCAAATGAAAAAAATAGCGGTATTCGCTTCGGGCGGCGGTACGGATTTTCAATCGGTGATCGACGCGAACGAAACGGAACAATTTTGCGAAATCGAATACCTGGTAGCGTCAAAACCCGAAATCGGCGCGATCAACCGTGCGGAAAAACACGGGATTAAAACGCTCGTGTACGAGAAAACAGCGTTCGCCGATAAAGCCGCGTTTTATGCGCACGTAGCGGAAACGTTGCAAAAAAGCGGCGTGGAATATATCGTCTTGGCAGGTTGGCTGTCGGTCGTTCCCGCAAGCTTTATCGGGGCGTTCGAGAACCGTATTATCAACATTCACCCGTCGCTCATTCCGTCCTTTTGCGGTATGGGATACTACGGCTTGAAAGTGCATGCGGCGGCGCTTGAATACGGCGTGAAAGTGAGCGGCGCGACGGTACATTTCGTCGAAGCGGACGTGGACGGCGGGGCGATCATCATGCAACGCGCTGTGCCCGTGGAAGCGGACGATACGCCTGAAAGCTTGCAGGCTCGGATTTTAAAAGAAGAACACGTAATTTTGCCCCTGTGCGTGAAAAAGCTTTGCGAAGGCAAGGTTTTAAAGACGGGCAGAACGGTACGCGTTTTGGAGTAAATACAGTTAAGGAAGAAGAATATGAACGTTTTGGTTATCGGAAACGGCGGTAGAGAACACGCGGTCGTACAGGCTTTGCGGAAATCGCCGAAAGTGGAAAAAATTTACGCGATGAAAGGGAATGCGGGGATCGGCGAGATTGCCGAGCTCGTGAACGTGGATTATTGCGACCCGAAAGCGGTTGCGGATTGGTTGGACGCGCATACGGACGTGGAGTATACGGTGGTAACGCCCGACGATCCTTTGGCGCTCGGCGTTGTGGACGAGTTGGAAGCGCGCGGACACCGCGCGTTCGGACCGAACAAACGCGCCGCAATCATCGAAGCGAGTAAGGCGTTCTCCAAGGAGCTCATGAAAAAATACGGGATTCCCACGGCGAAATACGAAACGTTTTCCGATTACGAAACGGCGAAAAAATACGTGGAAACGTGCGAAATTCCCGTCGTATTAAAGGCGGACGGGTTGGCGCTCGGGAAAGGCGTACTCATTTGCAAGACGCGCGAAGAAGCGCAAGACGGCTTGAAAGAAATGATGCTCGATAAGAAATTCGGTCAAGCGGGCAATAAAGTCGTCGTCGAAGAATTTTTGGAAGGACCGGAAGTTTCCGCTTTGGCGTTCACGGACGGGAAGACGATCAAGCCCATGATCACGAGTTGCGATCACAAGCGCGCGCTCGATAACGATCAGGGTTTGAATACGGGCGGTATGGGTACGTTTGCGCCCGCGCCGTTCTATGGTGAAAAGACGGCGGAAGAAGTGATGGAAAAGATCATGAAGCCTACCATGTACGCGATGAACGCGGAAGGTCGGACGTTTAAGGGCGTTTTGTATTTCGGGCTCATGAAGACGAAAGACGGCATGAAAGTCATCGAATACAACTCCCGATTCGGCGATCCCGAAACGCAAGTCATTCTGCCGATGCTCAAAACCGATTTAATGGAAATTTTTGAAGCGGTTACCGACGAGCGGTTGGACGAAGTGAACGTGGAGTGGTACGACGGGGCTTGCGTGTGCGTCGTCGTGGCAAGCGGCGGATATCCCGAAGCGTATGCAAAAGGCAAGGAAATGACCATTGGGGATTTGGACGACGGTATCGTGTTGTGCCATGCGGGTACGGTGATGAAAGACGGGAAGCTGGTAACGAGCGGCGGCAGAGTCATCGGGGTTTGCGCGAAAGGCGAAACGATTGAACAGGCTCGGCAAAAGGCGTACGCGAACGTAGAGAAAATCAAGTTCGACGGCATGTATTATCGGAAAGACATCGGTATCAAATACCGCGACGTGGAAAGAGAATAAAGGAAGAGTATTATGATTTACAGAATTTTTGTAGAAAAGAAAGACAACGTACAAGCAAGAAAGGAAGCGGCGGATATTCAAACGCTGCTCAAGATCAAAACGGAAGATTTTCGTTTGGTGCTGCGTTACGACGTGGAAGGCTTGAATGCAGAAGAATTGCAAGCGGCGCTGGGAACGGTATTCTCCGAACCGCCCGTAGATAACGTATATTTAGAAGAATTGGAAATTCCCGCGGGCTATAAAGCGTTTGCCGTCAGCTATTTGACGGGACAATACGACCAACGCGCGGACAGCGCGGCGCAATGCGTACAGCTTTTGACGAAAAAGGCTCGTCCTGCGGTAAAATGCGCGAAAGTATATATGGCGAAAGGCGTAACGGACGCGGAGCTCGAAGCGATCAAAAAGCATATTATCAACCCCGTGGAAAGCGAAGAAGTCGGGTTTGAAAAGCCCGAAACGTTGGCTCGCGCGACGGTTGAAGGCGCAGAAATTCAGGACGTAGCGGGCTTTATCGCGATGTCGGACGACGAAATCGCCGCGTACCATAAATCGATCGGGTTTGCGATGAGTGTTGCCGATCTCGTATTCGTGCGCGAATATTTCAAGGGCGAAAAACGCAATCCGACGGAAACGGAACTCAAAGTGATCGATACGTATTGGTCGGATCATTGTCGGCATACGACGTTTGCGACCGAACTCAAAAATATCAAGATTACGTCCGAAAACGACGGGATTGAAAAGGCGTATCATTTATACGAAGATTTGTATAAAGAACTCAACGGCAACCGCCCCGACAAGTATCCTTGTTTGATGGATCTTGCGACGATCGCAGCAAAGAAGCTGAAAAAGGACGGAAAGCTCGACAACTTGGATATTTCCGACGAAATCAACGCTTGTTCGATTTGCATTGAAGCGGAAATCGACGGGAAGAAAGAAGAATATCTCGTAATGTTCAAAAACGAAACGCACAATCACCCGACGGAAATCGAGCCGTTCGGCGGCGCTGCGACGTGTTTGGGCGGCGCGATCCGCGATCCTTTGAGCGGTAGAACGTACGTATATCAAGCGATGCGTATCACGGGCGCGGCAGACCCGCGTGAGAAATTGGAAGACACGTTGGCGGGCAAGCTTCCCCAACGCGCAATCACGCAACGCGCTGCGGCGGGTTTCTCGTCGTACGGCAACCAAATCGGGCTCGCGACCGGGATTGTAGACGAAGTCTACCACGAAGGGTATAAAGCAAAGCGTTTGGAGACGGGTTTCGTCGTTGCAGGCGCGAGAAAAGAGATGGTTCACCGCGAGAATCCTCAGGCTGGCGACGTCGTTATTTTGCTTGGCGGCGAAACGGGGCGTGACGGTTGT
>JAFVRU010000120.1 GCA_017504065.1 Clostridia bacterium | reverse complement strand
TTTATGTTTAAGGAGAAAGTCAAATGGAGAAACAACTGACGCCGAAACAAAAGGCAAGACAAAAGTATGAACTTTTGCATAAGGAAGAGCGTGAAAAGGCTACGAAACAGTTTAATACGCGACTTCCCGTCAAAGAGTATGACGAAATTACTTCGTTCTTAAAAAGCAAAGGTATTGCAAAAGTAGATTTAATAAGAATTGGATATCAAACGCTTAAAGAACAATAACAGCGGAACGCATTGTGCGCTTAACACACCCGTAATTTTCGGGAATAGACAAGGAGAAAAATTATAAAATAGGGCAACCGTGCTTATCTTTCCGTTAAAAGTGCGGTTGCATTACCTATAAAATAAAAATAATAAGGAGATTTGAAATATAAGAAATTAGAAAAAGCAAAGACGAACCCCGCCTATGGAAAAGTCAAAGGAAGTAGGAGGGGTTAAGTGTCGAAAAAACAGAAAAATAATACGGGCATTCCCGATTTTGAACTCGAAACTTTGGCACGCATGCTCCTACCGAAAATCCAAGAAATGTTCAAAGATGAGCAGATACAAAGAGAGTTTGAAAATTGGAAAGCCGAAAGAACGAATAAACAAGAGAAAAAAGAATTAGATTAGAAAAGCGAGGTGCTATGATGAATGAAAAAATTATAGGCATTAGAGTAAAACAATTACGTGAAAAGACTGGCTTATCACAAGCAAAGTTAGCCAAAGCGCTTGGTGAGGTAAGCCAGCCTGTAATTGCATGGTATGAAACAGGGGATTGCTTTCCGTCCTATCCAGTACTTATAAAGATAGCTGATTACTTTAACGTATCAACGGACTATTTGCTTGGAAGGACGGATAATCTTGTATTGTATGTGCAAGCCGAATCGGGAGATAAGGTGGACGATTTTATTGAACTGTGTTTTGACCCGAAAACGCAGGCGAATGCAAGATTGAAAGAAATTTTAAGAAAAATGATGGAGGAAAATAGAAAAGAATGAACGCAGTAATTTATGCAAGGTTTTCTTCGGATAAACAAAATGAAGCGAGTATAGAAGGTCAGCTTCGGGAATGTATGGATTACGCGGAAAGAACGGGGATAACGGTTATCGGGAATTATATCGACAGAGCGTTGTCGGCAAGAACGGATAACCGTCCCGAATTTCGGCGTATGATAAAAGACAGCGCAAAGGGCTGTTTCGACATCGTTCTAGTATGGAAATTAGATAGATTTTCGCGAGATAGATACGATTCAGCACATTATAAACATATCTTGAAGAAAAATGGCGTTAAGGTGATTTCCGCAAAAGAAAATATCAGCGAAGGCCCGGAAGGGATAATATTGGAATCTATGCTCGAAGGTATGGCGGAATATTACTCGGCAGAGCTTTCCGTAAAAATTAAACGTGGGTTAACTGAAAATGCATTAAAAGGAAAAGTGAATGGAGGGCAAAATCCTTACGGGTATTACGTTGATGAGAATCAAAAGCTGTCAATAGATGAAAAAGCTGCACCCATTGTGGTAGAAGTGTTTACAATGTATGCGGAAGGGAAAACGATTAAAGAGATTGTGCAGTATTTGAATTCCAAAGGATTAAAAACAAAATACGGAAATAAATTTTCTTATAATATTGTTCAATATATGCTTTCAAACCGTAGATACATAGGTGATTACAAATACGCTGATATCGTTATTCCTGATGCAACTCCTGCGATTATTGATAAAGAGTTGTTTGAGAGGGCTCAACAGCGCTTAAAATTGAATAAGCATGCACCTGCCCGTCACAAAGCGGAAGATGATTATTTACTTACGACAAAGCTATTTTGCGGTAAATGTGGGGCGTATATGGTAGGTGAATCTGGTACGAGTAGGACTGGGGTAGTGCACCGTTACTATAAATGCGTAAAAGCGAAAAAACATTTATGCAATAAAAAGACCGTGCAAAAAGAATGGATAGAAAACTTAGCGGTGGAAAAAGCGTTTGAAATTGTTAATGATGAGAAAATCATAGAGTATCTTGTCGAGGAACTGTTTAATTTACAAACGGCAACAAATCCCCGTCTGCCGCAATTAAAAGCGCAAATGTCGGGCGTATTAAAAAAGATTGCAAATATTATTCAAGCGATAGAGCAAGGGGTTATCTTTGATTCTACGCGTGATAGGTTGGCTGAGTTGGAAACGCAAAAAAGCGAGTTGGAAGTCGCTATTTTGGAAGAACAAATCGAACGCCCGATTTTAACGCGAGAAGAGATACGTTTTGGGATAGAGAGATTTAGAAAACTGAATATTAAGGAGACAGAAGATAAAAAGTGCTTGATTGATAATTTTATCAACGCCATCTATCTTTACGACGACAAAATAACGTTTACTTTTAATTATAAAGACGGAACGAAAACGGTGCTCTTGTCAGAGTACGAAAGTTCGTCCGTTGGTTCGGATTTGAATGGACACGCTCCACCAAAAACAACCTAAGTTGAACCGTCAACTTAGATTGTTTATACAAGCCGAAGGGTTGGTATGTAATCGCCGTAGGCGTATGTAATCACAGCTTGCTGTGTATGTAATTATCCGCTTCGGCTTGATTACATACAAATTTTGATTCCATACCGCTGTCGCGGATTACATACACAACTGTCGTTGTGATTTTTTATAAGGTAAAATTTATGAAAGAAAACTTGCTGAGGACATTATATCAATGATACAAAACAAAAAATTATTTATTATTACCTTGTTATCGGGTTTATTACTGTGCGTCGCTATTGATGTTCCCCTTATTATAATGCAAAAAATACCATTCTATTCTTTAACGCAAGGATTATTCTTTATTGGTAACGCCGTTTTTGGTGCAATAATGTATAGTTTGATTTATCGCTCCTTAAAAAAGACACCACTAATAAAAAAGATTTACATATTTTCCTTATTTATAGCAATTTTGGTTTTTATTATGGGTTTAATCATGGTAGTGCTTGCTATTTAGGATATTGTAATAAATGGTTCAACTTACGTTTAACTCGCTCCACCACAAAACAAAAAGCCCTGAATGGGCTTTTTTGTTTTGTGGAGAGTTGCAGGATTGCGATGCGAGTTTCATAAAAAATCTATGCGTATATGTACTTATACGAGAAGCGAAAAATTTGCGGGGGATTTATAAAAATCCCCCGCAAGGAAAACAAAATTGTTGACCAAGCAATGGAAAAGTGCTACAATAGAGATACGTTGCGCCGAAAAGACTCAACGATTGGGTACGTAAGATGGAAAGAACGAAAAAATTAGACGCGTTAACGCGGTTTGCGAAAAAGAATGCGGTGATGCTCATTGCGTTTTTTGCGGCGCTTATTACAATATTTTTTGTGCCCGTAGACAAGCAATATAAGGACTACTTCGACTATAAAACGTTGACTTGTCTGTTTTGCACTCTGGCAATCGTTTGCGCGTTGAAAAATATACGGTTTTTCTATAAAATGGCGCATAAGATCGTGCGAATGTTCAAGACGGCGAAGCTCAGCGTGTTGGCGTTGACGTATATCACGTTCATCGGCTCGATGCTGATTGCAAACGATATGGCTTTGTTGACGTTTTTGCCGCTCGGATATATCGTATTGACGACGACGGGCAAAGAAAAGTATATGGCGTTCACGTTCATTATGCAGAACATTGCCGCGAATTTGGGCGGAATGTTGACGCCGTTCGGCAACCCGCAAAATTTGTACTTATATACGAAATTCCATATCCCCACGACGGAGTTTATGTCGATTATGGTCGTTCCGTTTGCCGTTTCGATTGCGCTCATGACGTTGTGCTGTTGCGTATTTGTCAAGTCCGAGCCGCTGGAATTGGCGGAAGAACGTTTCCCGTCCGCGCCTTGGAAAACGGCGATCTATTTGCTGTTGTTCGCGCTCTCGATCGTCATTGTATTCCGTGTGATTCCCTATTGGATCGGGCTGATCGTGATTCCTGCGGCGTTGCTTGTCATGGACCGCTCGGCGCTTAAAAAAGTGGACTATCCGTTGCTGCTCACGTTCGTATTTTTCTTTATTTTCTCGGGGAATATGGCGCGGATCGACGGCGTAAGGGAGTTGTTTTCCAAACTACTGCAAAAGAACACGCTGCTGTTTAGCGCGTTGTCCTGTCAATGTATCAGTAACGTTCCGTCGGCGATTTTGCTCTCGCAGTTCACGACGAACTACCAAGACTTATTGCTCGGGGTAAACATTGGCGGGGTCGGGACGCTCATCGCGTCGTTGGCGAGTCTGATCACGTTCCGAGAATACTTGAAACACAACCCCGGGAAAGGCGGGTATTACGTAGCGGTATTTTCCGCGTTTAATTTCGGGTTTTTAATCATTTTGACGGCGCTAATGCTGGTCATATAAAGGAAAGAAGCATGAAAGTAGTATTATTCGATTTAGACGGCACGTTATTGCCGATGGACCAAGACGAGTTCATAAAAGCGTATTTCGGCGCGTTGGCAAAGACGCTCGCTCCGCGCGGGTACGAGCCGAAAAAGCTTATCGAAGCCATTTGGACGGGCACGATGGCGATGATTAAAAACAAGGGCGAGAAGTCCAACGAAAACGTGTTTTGGGATACGTTCGCAAGCATTTACGGGGAAAGCGTGCGGGAAGATATTCCGTATTTCGACGCGTTCTATCGCGACGTTTTCGATTGTGTGCAAGCGTCGTGCGGGTTTAACGCCAAAGCTGCGGAAACGATACGAAAAATCAAGGGCTTGGGCTTGCGGACGGCGCTCGCTACAAACCCGATTTTCCCGTCGATCGCAACCGAGAAGCGGATGGCTTGGGCGGGGCTTGATCCCAAGGACTTTGCGTTGTATACAACTTATGAAAATTGTCGGTATTGTAAGCCCAATCCCGCCTATTACGTGGATATACTCGAAAAACTCGGCGTAGAAGGGAAGGATTGTTTGATGGTCGGAAACGACGTTACCGAAGATATGATCACGGAAACGCTCGGCATGAAAGTATTCCTGCTGACGGATTGTTTGATCAATAAGGAGAACAAGGATATCAACGCGTATCCCCACGGCAGCTTTGACGAGCTGTGGGCGTATTGCGAAACGTTAATCAAGGAAAAGGAGCACGAAAATGAAAACGCTTAAACATAAAAACACGTATGTAAACGTTGGCGAAAAGGGGCATTTTTTCCTGTCTTGCGAACAGACGGACAGGGAGTGTTACGAACACGGCTATATCAACACCAACTTAATGCTCAACGCGAACTATGAAGCGGAATACGACGGATTGATGGTGATGCCGACGGACGATTTTTTCACGTTCAAGGACATGCAGGAAACGCAAAACGGAATGGAGCTCCGTTTCCAAATGCCGAACGGTTTGGAAATCTCGGAAAAAGTGGAATTTATTGACGGCGTAAACGTGTTCAAGCAAACGACCGCGGTCAAGAATACGGGCGCGGAGAGCGTGCGCTTGTCCCGCTTATCGGCGGCAATGGCGACGGGGATCGGGCTCGGCGGAAGCAAGTGGCATGAGAATCCCGATCGGTTCATCGTACATACCTGTTACAGTCGTTGGCAGGGCGAAGGGCAATGGCAAAGCCGTAAATTAAAAGATTTGGGGCTCTATCCTACGACCAACCACGTTTGGGAACGGAGCGTATTCCGCTTGCAATCCCACGGGTCTTGGAGTACGAACGAGCTGTACCCACTCATGATCATTGAAGATACGGAGAAAGGCGAGTGCTGGTTCTTCGAACGCGAAGGCGCGGAGAATTGGTACATGGAAATTATGGTATTCGGCGGGTTTAAGTCGGAATTTATCAACGTTTCGATGGGCGGCGCGGACGAAGCGTTGCAATGGACGTACGATTTACAAAGCGGGGAACGCTATGAAACGACGGCGGCGGTGTACGGAGTCGTCAAAGGCGGGTTTGAAGAAGCGGTTTGCGCGTTGACGGCGTATAAGCGCAAGAGCTCGCTTGCCAATTTGTCCGAAATCCCCGTTACGTTTAACGATTATATGAACTGCAACTGGGCGATCGAAACGGAAGAACGCTTAAAACCGCTCATTGACAAGGCTGCGGAGCTCGGCGTAGAGTATTTCTGTATCGACGACGGTTGGGCAGAGCAGGGCGTTTGGACTCCGCTTGACGAAAATTTCCCCAGCGGCGGGTTGCAGGGTTTGCTCGATTATATGCAGGCAAAAGGGTTAAAGCCAGGGGTTTGGTTCGAGTTTGAGAGAACGACGTTCGAGCAGGCGGAAAAGGAAGGTCTTGCGCTTTTGAAACGCAACGGCAAAGTCGTAGCGCACCACCGTCCGAAGCTGGATATGCGGGATCGCAAAGTTTGGGAGTTCTTATTCCGACGGATCGACGAAGCGTATCGTATGGGCGTGCGGTTTATTAAAAACGACGACAACAACGACGAGCGGATCGGTACGAACTACGACGGGGAAAGCCCTGCGGAAGGAACGAGAAGAAACACGCAGGCGTTCTATGCGTTTATCGACGAACTGCGCGCGCGATATCCTGATATGATCGTGGAAAATTGCGGCGGCGGCGCGATGCGGCAGGATCACGGTACGCTTTCGCATTTCTACCTGCAATCGACTTCCGATCAAGAAGATTATCGGGCGTATCCGTCCATTTTGATTGGTGCAATGGCGTATTTAGCGCCTGAAAAAGCGGGGATTTGGGCGTACCCGTATCCTTTGTTATTCAAAGACATGGTATCGGGAAACGTGCCGCAAGCCGAGATTGACGAGTACGCAGACGGCAGGCAAACGGTATTCAATATGGTCAACGCGATGTGCGGATACATGTATCTGTCGGGAAAACTGCACCTTGCGAACGAACGGAATACGGCGTTGATCAAAGAAGGAATCGAAGCGTATAAGACGTATAAAGACGACGTCAAAAACCGTATGCCGATGTTCCCGCTTCCGATGAAGACGATGGACGACAAAACGTACAACGCATTCGGGTTAAAAGGTAAAAACGACGCGTTGTTGTTCGTTTGGGCGTTGGACGAAAAGGAATTTGTTTTGGATTTACAAAAATACGGCTATTTGTCGGCAGAAAAATTCTATCCGTTGCAGCTGGAGAACGTAGCGTATACCTACCAAGACGGAAAACTGTCGTTGCGCTTTAACGAAGCGAATTCGGCGGCGATTTTCCGCTTGAAATAAGCTCCATAGGCAGGGAATTTGTCGGATTTTGGGAATCTTTCACATGATTTGCATTGGAAAGAAAAGAACGATATAAAAACCTTGACAATTTTTACCTAACATGGTATAATTTGAAATAGACGTATTAGACGTAAGACAAAATATGTAAAAGAGAGAATTCGGGGTTGCAAAACGTAGCGGAAAAAATCTATCAAAACAGAATATGTGCGTTTTTGCGCGCGTTGACCGAGCATGACGCGTATCCTGCGGTGATCGGCGCATTTGCGCTTTGCTGTTACCTATTGGGTTTGCCGTTGTTGGCGATTTCGGTCTTCGCGACGTTGTTTGCCTTTACCTTTTTTTGCTCGAAAGATACTCGCCCTGCTATGACGCTCGTCTTGTTGGTATTTTTAACGCTTTGCTATAAACAAAAGGTAGACGCGTATAAAACGGTTGCGGCGTTTGTGATTACGGCGTTTTCGGCGCGTTAGTATTGGCTTCGATTGTCTTTCATTTGATCGTATATCCCATGCCCAAACAAAAGCACCGTTTGCTGATCGGGTTTGCGCTCTTTAGCGTTGGAATGTTTATCGGCGGGGTGTTTAGCGAGCATTACCGCGCGTTCAATTTCGTCAACGCCTTGTCCGTTTCGGCGGTGTTGTTTTGCGGATATTTGCTGTTCTCCTTTACAATGTTCGATAGAAAGGACAACCTGTTGTACGTCGCTCGGATCGCGGCGGTGGCAGTTTGCGTGATCGCGGTGGAGTTGCTGCAATTTTACGTTCGGGAATATCATTTTGGGACGACTTTAAACGGCGGGTGGAAAAGTCAAATTGTTTTAGGTTGGGGAATCAGCAACTTCGTCGGAGAAATGATCGCGATGCTGTTGCCTGCGGTGTTTTATCTTGTCTATAAAGAAAAATACGGGTATTTCTATTATTTGGTGGCGATCGTGGGCTTGGTGGCGATCTATTTTACGCTCAGCCGCAACGCGATGTTATTCGGCGGACTTTCCTTTGTAGCGGGAATGATCGTCAGCGCCGTATTAAAACGGCATTGGTTGAATTGGATTCTTCTCGGCGGGATCGTGCTTGCGGGCGGCGTTGCCGTTTGGCTCATTTACCACTATGAAAACGTGTTTACGATGCTCGGCTTAAAGGATAACGGCCGGTTTGCTTTGTGGCGTCGATATATCGATCTTTTCAAGGAATCACCGATTTTCGGGGTCGGGGTTGTGGCGTATCGGAATTTGTATCCCGGAGCGAATCTAAACGCGCACAATACTTTATTGCACATGCTTTCGGGCTCGGGAATTATCGGGCTTATATTGTATCTTGCGCACCGCTTGCAAACGGTTTTGCTGTTTTTGAAGAAGCCCAATCTCGATAGGCTTTTCGTCGGGAGCTGCGTTGTGGTCGGCGTGGGCATGTCCTTGTTGAGTCCGTTGTTCTTTAGATTGTATTTCTTGGTCTATTATAGTGTATTTTTGATGTTGCTTGAAAAATCCGTGGAAGCGGACAAGCCGTCGGAAAAGCTTCTCAAAGACGAACAAACAGAAGAAAAAACAGAATAGTTTTGAAGAAAAGAATAGCCCCCTTGCGAAGTTTCGCAAGGGGGCTTTAACGTGTATAGTTTACGGTTCGGGATTGAATTCAAAACAAGGAATGGGTTTCAGCTTAAACTCGTTTAAGGTATGCAAACGGTCGATCCGCGCCTTGACGTCGGGATCTTCGCAAACGCCCGTGCGGATATACCGATCGAGTACGGCGTAGGTAAAGCCCAAATTATCTTCGTCCGTCTTTCCCGAAAGTCCGTCGGACGGCGTTTTGTCCACAAGCACAGGCGGCAAACCGAGATGCTTCCCGATTTCTTTCACTTCTTGTACGGTGAGTTTCCCGAGCGGGGAAAAATCTCCCGCAGCGTCGCCGTAGCGGGTGGAGTATCCCACCCAATCTTCGGATAAATTGCAGGTATTCGCGACCCGTCCGTTCATCGATTGCGATACGGCGTACAGGGTCGACATACGGATACGCGGGGGCAAGTTGACGAGCGTTTGACGGCTAATTTCCACGCCGCTTTTTCGAAGCGAATCCAACACGCCGTCCACGCCGTTTTTGATATTGCAAACGTAATAGGGGATACCCAGGGTTGTAACGAGCAGTTTCGAACAATCGATATCGCTCTGCTCGCCGTTGGGCATGAGTACGCCGATAACCCGCTCTTTCCCGAGCGCTTCGACGCACAGCGCGGCAACGATGCTAGAATCCTTTCCGCCTGAAATCCCGATGACGGCGTTACAGCCTTTGCCGTTTTGTTCAAACCAATCGCGAATCCATTCGATAACCGCTTTTGTGGTTTTTTCGACTTCAAACATAATTTATACTCCGAATAAAAGATCTCCGTAAGTGGGGAAAGGCCAATAATCGACGGAAACGATACGTTCCAGCCCGTCCGCCGCGTCGCGGAGCGACCGCATTGTGCGAAGCACGTTGTCTTTGCAATGCTTGGACAGCGCGGTTACGTTGTCGATTTGCTTGCATGCGCTCAAAGCTTCTTCCAAGGCTTTCACGCTCGCAAACGCTTTTGCTTGCAGGGCAGAGAGCTCGGACAGCGTTTCCCGCTCGTAGGAGTTATCCAACCCGTCGCATACGGATTTTTTAGCGAGCATGGTATCTGCGAGCAGTTTGCCGTATTCGCTAACCGCCGGTAAAATTTCCTGCCGAGCCATATCCGCCATTGTTCTACCTTCGATGGTGATGAGCTTGCAATAGCTTTCGAGCAGAATTTCATAGCGGGAATACATTTCCTTTTCGGTATAGACCTTATGCGACGTAAACAGTTTGACGTTCTTTTCCGCAATGAAATGGGGGAGCGCGTCGGGCGTAGTTTTCAGGTTCAAAAGCCCGCGTTTTTCGGCTTCCGCCGTCCATGCGTCGTCGTAGCCGTTGCCGTTAAAGATGATACGTTTATGCTTGGAAACGACTCGTTTGATCAAGCTGTGTAAAGCCGTTTCGAAATCGTCTGCTGTTTCCAGCTCGTCGGCGAACTGTTTTAAAACTTCCGCGACGGCGGTATTGAGCACGGTGTTCGTATCCGAAATGGACGCGGACGAACCGAGCATACGGAATTCGAACTTATTCCCCGTGAACGCGAACGGCGACGTACGATTACGGTCGGTGGTGTCTTTGGGGAATTTGGGTAAGGTATGTACGCCTACGCGGAGCAGTTCCTTTTCTTTTGCGCCGTAGGGCGTATCGTTTTCGATGGATTCGAGAATTTCCGTGAGTTCCGTGCCCAAGAAAATGGACACGATCGCAGGGGGCGCTTCGTGCGCGCCAAGACGATGGTCGTTCCCTGCCGAAGCGACGGAAACGCGGAGTAGATCTTGATAATCGTCAACCGCTTTGATCACGGCGCAAAGGAATAACAAGAAATGCGCGTTCTCACACGGAGTATCGCCCGGTTCGAGCAAATTCATACCCGTATTCGTGGAAATGGACCAGTTGTTGTGTTTCCCGCTTCCGTTGACGCCTTCGAAAGGCTTTTCATGCAATAGACAAACGAGATCGTGCTTTTTCGCGACTTTTTGCATAATTTCCATCGTCAGCTGATTGTGGTCGGCTGCGATGTTGGTGGTTGCGAAGATGGGTGCAAGCTCGTGCTGCGCGGGCGCAACTTCGTTGTGCTCGGTTTTCGCAAGTACGCCGAGCTTCCAAAGTTCTTCGTCCAAATCTTTCATGAACGCTTGGACGCGGGGCTTGATAACGCCGTAGTAATGGTCTTCGAGTTCCTGTCCTTTCGGCGGTTTTGCGCCGAACAGCGTTCTGCCCGTATACACGAGATCTTTTCTTTGCGTAAACAAGTCTTTGTCGATTAAGAAATATTCCTGTTCCGGCCCAGCCGTCGTTTTCACGGACGTAACTTCTTCGTTCCCGAACAGTTTCAATACGCGCAACGTTTGACGGTTCAAAGCTTCCATCGAACGTAACAGCGGAGTTTTTTTATCAAGCGCTTCGCCGCCGTAGGAACAAAACGCCGTGGGAATACATAACACGCCGTCTTTGATAAAGGCGTAGGAAGTTGCGTCCCAAGCGGTATAGCCGCGAGCTTCGAACGTCGCGCGAAGTCCGCCCGACGGGAAGGACGACGCGTCCGATTCGCCTTTGACGAGTTCTTTTCCCGAGAATTCCATAATCACCTTGCCTTTTTCGGCAGGGGAGATGAAGCTGTCGTGTTTTTCGGCGGTAATGCCCGTCATCGGTTGAAACCAATGCGTGTAATGGGTTGCGCCCAACGACACAGCCCAATCTTTCATGGCGCTGGCGACGGCGTTTGCGACGGACAAATTCAGGCTTCTGCCGTGTTCGATCGTGCGCTTTAAAGACGCGTAGGTTTCTTCTGAAAGCCGTTCTTTCATGACGGCGTCGTCAAAGACCATACAACCGAAATAATCGGATATGAGTTTCATATTACAGTTCTCCTTTTGTAAGCAGCTCATCGTTGAAACGAAAAGGGCAAAGGCAATTAGGGACTTCCCTATCCGCGCCTTTGCCGTTGATTATTGTCATTATACCTTATTTTTGCGCGTTTGTCAACGATTTCAAAAAGGAAAAATCCCGCAAAATCCGTCCAAAAAGAAATTTTCGGAAAAATTTTCAAAAATTTGACAAATTTCATACAAAAATCACAAAAATATGTTATAATATAATGGATTTCATAAAAGGTAAACGAGATTATGTCGAAATTTTTAGGGATCGACGTCGGCTCGACGACCGTAAAAATGACGGTGGTGGATTCGGCAACGAAAGAAATTTTATATTCGAGCTATGAACGGCATTTTTCGCGCGTGAAAGAATGCGTACTCTCGGGATTGGAAAAAGTACTTGAAACATACCCGACGGAGCGGTTCAAAGCCGCCATCACGGGCAGCGCGGGCTTGGGTCTTGCGGAAAAGAGCGGCGTGCATTTCGTACAAGAAGTGCAGGCGGCGTTTGTTGCGATCAAAAAATATTATCCCGACGCGGACGTTGCGGTGGAGCTCGGCGGCGAAGACGCGAAGATTATCTTCTTGACGGGCGGCACGGAACAACGTATGAACGGGAGCTGCGCGGGCGGTACGGGCGCGTTTCTCGACCAAATGGCGACGCTGCTCAACGTCAACGTACAAGAAATGGACGAGCTTGCTTTGCAGGCGGAAAAAGTGTACCCGATCGCGTCCCGTTGCGGAGTATTCGCAAAGTCGGACGTGCAACCGCTCATCAACCAAGGCGCGGCGAAGACGGATATTTCGGCTTCCATTTTCCAAGCGGTGGTGGAACAGACGGTATCGGGCTTGGCGCAAGGACGAAAGATCAAGGGCAAAGTGTTGTTTTTAGGCGGGCCGTTGTATTTCTCCAAAGCGCTTCGGAAAGCGTTTGTAACCACGCTCGGTCTGGATTCGCAGCACGCCGTATTCCCTGAAAACGCGCCCATATTCATTTCCATCGGCGCGGCGTTGTCTGCGAAAGCGGAAGAAGCGCTTTCCATTGCGCAAATTCGGGAAAAGATCGCGGGCGCGAAAGCTTCGGACGAAGTGGCGCGCGGAGAAGCGTTGTTTAAAACCCGCGACGAATACGAAGCGTTTGTGGCGCGGCATAAACAGAGTGACTTGCAGTTCGCGGACATTCGCACCTATCAAGGCGACGCGTATTTGGGGATCGACAGCGGTTCGACGACGACGAAACTCATGCTCATTACGGAAGATTGTCGGATACTTTATTCCCATTACCAAGCGAACAACGGGCAACCGCTCGACATTGTCGTAGAAAAATTAAAGGAAATGTATTCCCTGTGCGGGGCGGGAGTGAACGTTCGCGGCGGCGCGGTTACGGGCTACGGCGAAGATATGCTCAAAGCGGCGCTGAAAATGGATTTCGGGATCGTGGAAACCGTCGCGCATTTCAAAGCCGCGTTGCATTTCAATCCCAAGGTCGATTTCATCATCGATATCGGCGGGCAGGATATCAAATGCTTCAAGGTAAAAAACGGCGCGATCGATTCGATTATGCTCAACGAAGCCTGTTCGTCGGGCTGCGGCTCGTTTATTCAAACGTTCGCAAAGGCAATGGATATGGACGTGGAGAGCTTTGCTCGGCTGGGCTTGTTTGCGCCCGCGCCTGTGGAGCTCGGTTCGAGATGTACGGTATTTATGAATAGCGCCGTCAAGCAAGCGCAAAAGGAAGGCGCGACGGTCGAAGATATTTCCGCGGGGCTTTCGTCGTCGATTGTCAAAAACGCGGTCTATAAAGTTATTCGCGCGAGAACGCCTGACGAGCTCGGAAAACACATTGTCGTACAGGGCGGTACGTTTATGAACGACGCGGTACTGCGTTCCTTTGAAAAGGAAACGGGCAAACAAGTCGTTCGGCCTGCGATCGCGGGTTTGATGGGCGCGTTCGGCGCGGCGATCTACGCCAAGGAAAATTCCAAAGCGGCGCATAGCGGAATGCTTTCGTGCGAGCAACTGCAAACGTTCTCGTATACGTCCAAGTGCGCGATTTGTCGCGGTTGTACGTCGCATTGTAATATCAATATTCTGACGTTTGAAGACGGCAGCAAATACGTTTCGGGGAACAAGTGTGAACGGGGCGCAGGGCAAAAACCGCAAAGCGGGGAATGGAACATTTACGAATACAAATACAACCGTTTACTGTCGTGTATTGACGAAAAAGACGGGGGCAGGGTAGAGCCGAACGGAAAAAAGACGTGGACGGTCGGGTTGCCGTTCCAGCTGGTTATGTTCGAACAGCTGCCGTTTTGGACTGCGTTTTTCAAAACGCTCGGCTGTAAAGTCGTGGCGAGCGACAAGAGCAATCGGGAGCTGTATTTCCGCGGTCAACACACGGTCGCGAGCGATACGGTCTGCTATCCCGCCAAGCTCATGCACGGGCATATCGAAAGCTTGCTCGACAAAGGAGTGGATTGCATTTTCTATCCCAGCGAGAGCTATAACGTGGACGAACACGCGTCCGTCAACCATTATAACTGCCCGATCGTAGCGTACTACGGGGAGCTTTTGAAAGCGAATAACGAACGCTTGAGCGAAGACAATTTCCTGTCGCCGTACGTGGATTTAAACGAGCGGAAGTCTACGGTTCGGAATTTGTATGCAGCTTTTAAAGGCAGATTTACGAAACAGGCGATCGATCGCGCGCTTGATCAAGGCTTTGCGGCGCTCGCCGCATACCGCAAGGACGTAACGGCAAAAACGGACGAAATTTTAGAAAAAGCCCGCGCGGAGAAAAAGCCGATCGTCGTATTGGTCGGACGTCCCTATCACGCCGACCCTGAAATCAATCACGGAATCGGGAAACTACTCAATTCCTTGGGGATTGCGGTCGTGTCGGAAGACGGCGTTTGCGGGAAAGCGCCGCTTGTCGAAGTCAACGTGCTCAACCAATGGACGTACCATGCGAGAATGTACCGCGCGGCGGAATACGTTTGCAAACACAGCGATACGCAGCTTGTACAGCTCGTATCCTTCGGTTGCGGGATCGACGCGATTACGACGGACGAGCTCCGCTCCATCATGGAACAAAACGGGAAGCTGTATACGCAGATCAAGATCGACGAAATCAACAATCTCGGCGTTGTGAAAATTCGTTTGCGGAGTATGCTTGCAGCCGTTTCGGAAGCGGATAAGGAGAAGAAATAGTATGGAAAAAGTCAGTTATAAACAAGCCGTACCCGTGTTTACGGAAGCGATGAAATCGACGCACAAAATCCTGATTCCGAATATGCTGCCTTACCATTTCGAAATCCTTTGTGAGATTTTCCGCCAAAAGGGCTACGATATCGAAGTATTGACGACGGAAGACCGCGCGATCATCGACGAAGGGTTGAAGCACGTGCATAACGATACCTGTTATCCCGCGCTTTGCGTCATCGGTCAGTTTATCGACGCTTTGAAAAGCGGCAAATACGACGTGGACAAAACGGCGGTGCTCATTACCCAATCGGGCGGCGGTTGTCGGGCTTCCAACTACGTGCCGTTGCTTCGTCGGGCGCTCGCTGCGGAGTTCCCGCAAGTGCCCGTGTTGTCCTTGAATTTCTCGGGTTTGGAAAAGGGGAACGGCTTGGAAGTGGGGCTGAAAACGCTGTTAAAGCTCGCGTACGGAATTTTCTACGCCGACGCGGTGATGAGCCTTTATAACCAATGCAAACCCTATGAAAAAACCGTCGGACAGACGGACCAGGTACGCGACGAATGTATCGAATACGTAAAAAAAGCGCTCTGTGGAAAAAAGAGCGGCAAGTATAAGCAAATCGTAGGAAAGCTCCTTTCCGAGTTTTCGAAAATCGAGCGCAAGGACGAAAAGAAAGTCAAAGTCGGGATTGTCGGGGAGATTTACGTCAAGTATTCCCCGCTTGCGAACTCGGGCTTGGAAAAATTCCTGTACGCGGAAAACTGCGAACCTGTCGTGCCTGCGCTGATGGATTTCGTGATGTATTGCATGGTGAACAACATCAACGACGCCAAGCTTTATAACCGCAAAAAGGGCGCGGCGTTTGCGTATAAACTCGTATATAAATATTTATTGAAGATTCAACGTACGGTTATTCGTTTGTTCAAAGACGCGGGCTTCGAGCCGCCGCACGATTTCGAGCATTTGCGTAGCGCGGCGGACAAGGTCATTCACCAAGGCGTAAAAATGGGCGAAGGTTGGTTGATTCCTGCGGAAATGCTTGCGTTGTACGAGAGCGGTACGGAAAATATCGTCTGCGCGCAACCGTTCGGCTGTTTGCCCAATCATATTGTCGGCAAGGGCGCGGCGCGCGCGGTCAAGGCGTTGTATGAGAACGTGAATATCGTGCCGATTGATTACGACCCGTCGGCAACCAAAGTCAATCAAGAGAACCGTTTGAAGCTAATGCTCGCCACCGCGCGGGAGCGGTTGGAAGCGCAAACGGAGCAAGAAGAAATTGCGATTACGGAATAAATAAAAAAGCTACGCGAGTGCGTAGCTTTTTTCGTTTAACGTCTGCGCCCGATCAAATAATCGACGGAGCAATCCAAGTATTCGGCAAGCCGTAAAAGCGTTTCGGGAGACGGTTGACTTTTCCCGCTCGTCCATTTATACAATACCGAGCCGGAAACGGGCAATTCCCGTTTCAAACGCTCCTGTGAAACGCCTTGCTCGTTTAAAAGACAGCGCAACCGTTCGTGAAAGGGCGGCACGGGCAGTAAGCGTTCTTCCGTGTGTAAGCCGTCCTTGCCGAGCAAGTAATCCGCCGAACAATCGAATTGATATAAAAGTTTGACAAAAACGGGATAAGCGGGCGCGTGTTTATCTAATAAATATCCGCATAACGTCGTATGCGCAATCCCGAGTTCCCGCGCAAGTTGCACTCGGTTTAACCCGCGTTCTTCCATATATTCTTTCAGTCTTTCCGATAATTTCGACATTTTTCACCAAACAAAGTGTTTATTCTACATTTTATCCTACTCTCTTTCTCTTCAAATCAGTTGCTTTGTCAAGAAAGAGAGTGGTATAATAGTATTACGATATATCGAAAAAATAATACAGGAGAGAAAACACCATGAAAATGAAGAAGAAAGAGTTGTTGAAAGAAATGCGACAATTATTCTTGGATGAATTTGTGGCAAAAGTAACCGAAGAAAATGAGAGTTTGGTTTTGTCGTTTTTTAACGGACAACAATACATCGTAACAGTACAAGAAAAATAAAAAAGTTTAAGGTAGGAATTTAGGCAAAAACCCCCGCATCCCTTTGAAGGATGCGGGGGAAGAAAGACGTTTTTTTCGTTAAGGTTGTTTTTCGGGAAGAAACTCCCAATAGCGCGCGGGCATATACCCGCGCATTTGTTTTAAACGCTCCCGCGACGGAATATTCACCGCGTCATAGTACTCTTTCCAAAGCGATCTCCAACCGAGTTCATCGGCGGAAAGAAGTATGTCCGCATGGGGCAGGGGCGCGACGAATACGTTTTTTCCGTCGTATACCGCCGCTTTTTTACGCTTGACGTCGTGCAGGACGAACGGGTATTGCGGCAGGCGCGCCCGAAAGTGGGGTAGGAGCAGATCGCAAATGTCGTTGTCGGGGGAAAAGGGCGCGTATAGCGCGCCGCTCGCGGTTTCCATGAACCGTATAAAACCGTGGAAGCGGTGAATTTCCAGCCCGACGCGCTTGATGCGTTCCACGGCGTTGAATACGTCCGTTTCCGCCAAGCGGTCTTTGACGGGGCGCTTGGCGTTTGCCAAAAAACGCAGGTAACGGAACGCGATTTGTTCGTTGTCCGATTCTCCGCCCCGAAGCAGTAAATCCAAATCGTGTAGACAGCTTTTATCAAACGACTGTAACCGCTCCGCCGCCTTTTTCGCGCGGAGCGGTTGCGTTTGCACAAACACGGGCGTAAGCCCCAACGGAAGCTGGGCTTCGCGAGAAGAAAGCTCCGCATTCGGGTCGGAAAACGCCGTCAAAAACGCCGTCAAAAAGCCTTGTATCGAACCGTCGAAAACGTAAAACATAACGCGCCCCCTTACAGCTGTCCCGTCAACGCGATCAAGGCGTTTTGCGGGTTGGATTGCAAAGAAAACAGCGAGAGCTGTTCGGCGCTTTCCGTCGTTTCCGCCGCGGCGAGTAATCCGCGTACGACGGTTTCGTTTTCCGCTCCGAAAAACTTGCCGTTGCAGGTAATAAAATGCTTGGCGCGCTTTAACGCAATCCGCATTTTCGTCAAGTCTTCGAACGTGAGTTTGGTATACCGTCGGGCTTCGACGATCTTGTAAGCGTTTTTCGCTCCGATCCCCGGCACGCGCAATAGCGTATCCAACGGCGCGCGGTTGATTTCCACGGGAAAAAGATGCAAATTCTTTAACGCCCAAGCGCATTTCGGGTCGTATTCCGTAGACAAATTTTCCCCTTCGGCGAGCAATTCTTCCACGGTGAATCCGTAAAACCGCAACAGCCAATCCGCTTGATATAAGCGGTGTTCCCGAAGTTGTCCGACGGGCGTTTCAGGCAAAAGTTTGTCTTGCACGACAGGCACGTAAGACGAGTAATACACCCGTTTCATGCCCGTTTTTAAATAGAGCGCCTGCGTCAACCGTAAAATTTGCCCGTCCGCTTCGGGGGAAGCCCCGACGATCATTTGCGTCGTTTGCCCCGCAGGCAAAAAATGTCCCTTGAACAAGCCCTGCTTCTTTTCTTCTCGGTATTGCGCTTGCTGTAAAGCGAGCGTCTTGATCGGCTCGAGCAAGCTCTGCTTGCTTTTTTGCGGCGCTAACAGTTTCAAGCTCCGCTCGGACGGCAGCTCCACGTTATAACTCATTCTGTCCGCGTACAGCGCGGCTTCGCGCATGAGCAGCGGATCGGCGCGGGGAATGCCTTTTAAGTGAATATAGCCGTGGAAACGGTATTCCGTCCGCAGTTTCTTGACGACGAGCAGCAACCGCTCCATCGTATAATCGGGATTTTTGCATACGGCGGAAGACAAGAACAACCCTTCGATATAGTTGCGTTTATAAAAATCGATCGTCAGTTCGCAAATCTCGTCGGGCGTAGCCGTCGCGCGGGGAACGTCCGCGTCCAAACGGTTGGGACAGTACCGACAGTTGTAAATGCAGTCGTTGCTCAACAAGATTTTTAGCAAAGAAATGCACCGTCCGTCGGGTGTGAACGAATGACAGCACCCCGAAACGTAGCCGTTCCCGATTCCGCCCGCGTTTTTCCGCCCGCTCCCCGACGACGAACACGACACGTCGTATTTCGCGCTCTCCGTTAAAATTTTCAGCTTCTCTTCCGTAATCATACCTAAATTATATCTCGTCAAGACGTAAAAGTCAAACATTTGTTCGTATTTTAAAGAAGTTTTTTTAAAATTATGAAAATTTTATGAAATCAACAAAAAGCTCTGTTAAGTTCTTGACTGTCATAAATTTTCATGATATAATGTCATTATAAACTATGACAAAAGAAAAGGCGGCAGGAGAAATATGTCGAAGAAAGCGCAGGAGATACAAAAGCGGAAGTGGTGGTTTCGCTTGATGAAAAAGCTGATGAAAGGGCGGTACAAAAAGCCGCGGTTCGTGTTCTTGGGCGAACGGTTTGGAACAGGCGGAATCATTTTGAGCAACCATGAAGGGACGGACGCGCCGATGTCGTTGGAATTGTATTGCGACAAGCCGATCCGCATGTGGGGCGCGAGCGAGATGAACTCGGGCTTGGTACAGTTGTATAAATACCAAACGCGGGTGTATTATCACGAGAAAAAGCATTGGAATTTGCATTTGGCGCGGTTGTTTTGTCTGATTGCAAGCCCGCTCACAAACTTATTTTATAAGGGCTTGAACCTGATTTCGACCTATCGGGACGCGCGGTTTTTGAAGACGGTGCGGGAAAGCATTGCGGCGCTCAAAAACGGGGAGAACGTCGTCATTTATCCCGAAGTTTCGGACAAGGGGTATCTAGCGGAGCTCGAAGGCTTTCACGCGGGGTTCGTGGTGCTTGCGGAAGCCTGTAAAAAGCGGGGCATGGATTTGCCGATCTACGTAACGTATTTTCGGAAGTCCGATTTGACGTATATCGTTGATGAGCCGATTTTGTATTCGGAGTTGTCGGCGAACGGCGAAAGTAAGGAAGAAATCGCGAAACGGCTTTTGGATCGTTGTAACGAGTTGGGGAAAATGCAATTTACACCCCTGCCCGACGGTTGCGCCGAAGCGGAAGAAGGGGAGTTGGAAGAAAGCTTTGCTTAAATGCAAAAAGAAAAATTGTTTCAGACGGACGAAAAAAGATTTCGCGATAGGAGCGAAGTCTTTTTTTGCAAAATTTGCGATAAAAAGACGGGTTTGCGGATTGATATAGTGAAAAGGGGTAGCAAACAAAGTGTTTTTTCGTTTTATTCGGATTGCTTTTTCCCGTCGATTGTGCTATAATGGAAAAAAACGTAGGACGATAGAAGAACGTGCTTGTAGTATTTACCCTGACAACGGAAAAACTCCAAAAGAAAAACGCCCGTATAGAAGCGTTGCTCGCCGAGATCGCGAACGGAGATCTTACGGCTATGGGGCAGTTGTACGATTTGATCAAAACGGACGTGTTCGCGTACGCGCTTTCCAAACTCGGCAACAAATCCGACGCGGACGATATTATGCAGGACACGTTCGTGCGGGTATATAAGTACGCGAAGCAGTATCAGCCCAAAGGTAAACCGATGGCGTGGATCATCAGGATCGAATTGAACTTGATCCGACGGCATTTCCAAGTGAAATCTAGAACGGTGGCGTTCGACGAGAGTTTTGAGAATACGCCGTCGAACGAGTATTTCGAAGAAGACGTAATCAACAACGCGTTCTTGCGGGAGATTTTGAAAACGCTGAACGAAGACGAACGGGAAGTGATTACGTTACATATCGTATCGGGAATGAAGCACAGGGAAATTGCGAAGCTTTTACAAAAACCGTTATCGACGGTTTTATCAAAATACAACCGCGCGATCAAAAAATTGCAGTTGGTTGTAAAGGAGAGATAATCTATGGCAAAAGATTTAAAAAATAAAATCAAAACCGCCTATGAAAGCGAAACGCCCGATCTGCGGGAACGCGTTTTATCCGCTTGTGAAAACGAAATACAAGAACCCGCTCCCGTAAGAATGAAACAGGCGCGTAAAAAACCCGTATTTTTCCGTCGTTTGATCGCGGTGGCGGCTTGCTTGATTTTGTTTATCGCGGGGTTGAGCGTGGGGTATGTTTTGCCGGAATTCTCCACCGCAAAAGCGGAAGAAACTTGCGTGTATTTGGACGTGAATCCGAGCTTGGAGATCTCTTTAGATAAGGACAATACCGTGCTTTCCTGTACGGCGAAAAATGCAGACGCCGAAACGGTGTTAAACGGTATGCAACTCGAAAGCGTAGAACTCAAAACGGCGCTGCATGCGATCGTAGGCTCGATGTACGTAAACGGGTATTTGACGTCGGATGAAAACTCTATGCTGATTAGCGTGGAAACGAAAAACGCGGACAAAACCAATGAATTTTTAAGCTATATCACGGCGCAGGTGCACGAAGTATTCGCCAATTCGGAAACGGAATGCGCCATTATCGCGCAAGGCGTAACCGCCAATGCCGAACTCAAAAGCAAGGCGGAAGCGTTGGGTGTTTCCGTCGGAAAAATGCATTTACTCGATAAAATGGTCGGAAGTATGGACGATTTGACGGAACAAGACGTATCCGAGCTCGCGGAAATGTCCATTAAAGACTTGAGTTTGATTTATTCCGCAAAACCCGATACGGGCAATAAGCCGAAAGACGAGCTGATTTCCGGCTCGGTCAATGTCGGAGTAACGATGGACGAAGCCGTAAACGCGGTACTCAACGAGCTTGGAAAGACTGCGGCGGACGTGGAAACATACGACGTACGGATTTTGCCGTCCAAACACGGCAAAAAAAGAGCGGTATACGCCGTAACGTTGTTGCTCAAAGACGGAAATTCGTACCGCTACGAAGTGGATTTTCAAACGAAAAAAGTTACCGAGATTTCTACGGATACGAGTCCTAATAACCCGACTGAACCGAATGAACCGTCAAAAGATCATAGCGGGAACGGTGGAAATTCTGACGAGAAGAGCGAAACTCCCAAGAATGAACACGCGCAAAATCCCCACGGAGAACCTTAAACGGTTTCTATACACGCAAACAACTGCATAGTTTAAAAACGTAGCGACGGATCTATACACCCCAAAAGTATAACAAACTTTTGGGGTGTACTACATTTTGTTCCGTTTTTTTTATTTTTTTGCGATAAAAAGCGAATTTGCTGTATTGATTAGGTGAAAAGGGGACGAAGAAAGAAAATTTTTACGGCTTAACTTCGTACCTTTACAAAAAAATCGTTATAGAAAAGGAGAATGGAACGATGAAAAAAATGCACAAATTATTTAGTGTGGTATTCGGCTTTTTAATGCTTTGCGCCTGCTTTATCGGGTGCAAAACGGACACGACAACCGCGCAGGCGGACGAACTTTCGTATATCAGCATGCGTATTAACCCCGAAATTGAATTGGTTATAGACAAAGACGGGGAAGTCGTTGCCGCAAATGCAATCAATGAAGACGGTGAAACGGTACTTGGCGAACTTGCGCTAATCGGCATGACCGCGGAAGAAGCGGGCGAAGCGTTTACGGCAATGGCGTTGGAGCTCGGTTTTATAGACGTCAACGCCGAAGAAGTAAACGTCTACGTTTTCACCGAAGGTAAGGATGAAAAATTCGTCAAGGGGTTGGAAGACAAACTCGTGAAAGAGATCAACGGATTCTTTGATAAGAAAGGCGTTTTCGGAAAAGTAACGCCCGAAGAAATGGAAGAATTCCGAGCGCTTGCGACGGAATGGAACGTGTCCGTAAAAGACGCGAGAATGATCAGCCGTATTTTGGAGCTCTATCCCGAAAAGACGTTGGAAGAAGTTTTGGCTCTCACGTTCCAAGAACGCATGGAACTCATCAAAAGCGACAGAGAACATAACGGTTTGCCCGTACATTTGCGCGGCAAATATAAGGACGAAGTCAATGCAATCAAGGAAGAACACGCGGAACTTTTCGAGCTCGCAAAAGAGTTAAAAGCGCTGGAATTAGAGCTCCAAAACACCGAACTTAGCGAAGAAGAACTTGCGCTTCTTCAAGAAGAATATGCGGCGAAGAAAGCGAAGTTTGACGAGCTGAAAGCGGCGTACGACGCGGCGATTGCGGAAGTAAAGACGGAAAAGCAAAAAAAGGTGAAAGAAGTGAAAAACGACATCAAAGAACAAGCGCAAAAACGTCGTGACTCTTTTGCGGACGAATTACAAAAACACGACGAGAAAGTCCAAAAAGAAAAAGAAAAAATCGAAAAGCAGATTCAAGAATGGCGTAACAACTATCAATAACGTATCCCCCTAAAAAGAAAGGCTGTTACGTGGAAAGCGTACAGCCTTTCTTTACGCAAAAGTATGAAAAACAAAGTTTTTCCCGATACTTAACGAAAGCAAAAAACGACAAGGAGAAAAAGCAATGAAAGAAAAGCTCGGAATTATCGGTAGCGTTTTGGCTGCGGCAATTTTTTTCGGAGTATTCTACTTTTTCAGCGGGTTTTGGAATTTTACCAAAATGGGGAGCTGTTTGAAAGTTTCCGCGCAGGAACAAGCGTTGGTGTCTTCCGAAGAAGAAATGAAAATTTTACAGCTCACGGACGTACAGTTTGAGAGTTATTTGGAGCAATCGGCGGTATTCCGTTCCATCAAAGGCGTAGTAAAAAACACAGATCCCGACCTGATCGTATTCACAGGCGACGTTTTGCATAACGGCGGTAGAGCGGGGCATTTGGACGCTTTCATCGATTTTATGGATAAATTCCAAACGCCTTGGGCGGTAGTGCTGGGCAATCACGATTACAAAGCCGACGTTTCCGTCGAAGAACAATGCGAAAAATACGAAGATAGCGAGTATTGTATTTTCCGACGGGGTACGCTCGACGACAGTTATGGAAATTATTATTATAACCTTATCAAAGACGGTCGGATTGCGTATTCGTTGATTTTTATGGATTCCGGCTTGAACGGATTTACGGAAGCGCAAGTCGCTTGGTATGAAGAAACGTTGCGCGCCGCCGAAGCGGAAAACGGCGGGGAAACCGTGCCGAGTTTTGCATTCTACCATATTCCGACGGTGGAAACGGCATACGCCGCTGCGCTCTACGAAAACGACGAAAGGATCGGTACGGGACGTATCGGGGAAGACGTGAATATGCAAACGACCGACTCGCGGTTTTTTGATACGTTGTTGGAGCTGGGCAGCACGCGCGCCGTGTTCTACGGGCACGACCACGTGAACGACGCAATCCTGAATTACAAAGGCATACAGTTATGCTACGGAGTAAAAACGGGCAGAACGTCCTATTACGACGAAGCCTTGCAGGGCGGGAATTTGATAACCGTATACGCGTCGGGTGGATTTAGCGTGGAGCGGATATTGATATAAAAAAACGCCGCCGAAATTCGGCGGCGTAGTTTCGCAAAAGCGGCGCGAAAGGGTCGAAAGCGTATAAAAAAACCGCGTCGGCTGTTAAGCAGGGCGCGGGGTGGGACGGTCGCGAGTCGTCCCTGACTTGATGTCAATAACAGTATACGCGATTTTTATTGGAAATGTCAAGCGTTTTTCCAATAAGAAACGAAAAAAGAACGGATTAGTGGCGTAGCGATAGGGATTGATCGTTACGCCACAACTATATTTACCTAACGGCAAGTGATATGCCTTCGGCGTGATATTTTGCTAACGCAAAGTGATATTTTCACTTATAGTGAAAGTTAAGGCAAAATGCTCGCTCTCGCTCGCAGCTCTTCTCACGCAAGTATAGAAAACTTGCGTTCGGTCACGCGAACACCTACCTATCGGCGTTCGCTTATCTCGTCCCTACAAGGCTTTATCAAAGCCTTGCTAACGGGCAACTCGTCCCACAAATCCTGTTCTATATTCGAAATATAAAACAAAAAAGATACACGTACAAGTGTATCTTTTTCGTTGGCGCAGAGAACAGGATTTGCGCCTTTAGCGGCGCGCCCCGCCAAACGATTGATAATCGTTTGTTTTGCCGTCTTTCTTTTTTAGAAGATTTTATATTCGGGCAAAATGCTCGCTCTCGCTCGCAGCTCCCACCCACAAATCCTGTTCTTAAATCGGTAAACAAACGAAAAAAGGATATACTCGAAAGTATATCCTTTTTCGTTGGCGCAGAGAACAGGATTTGAACCTGCGGTGAGCTTCCACCCACACACGATTTCCAATCGTGCTCCTTAAACCACTCAGACATCTCTGCATATTAAGGCGTATCCCAAATACGCCTATTTATATTACTGTATTTTTTTGAAAAAGGCAAGCATTTTCAAGCGCGTTTGTAAAAATTCTTAAAAAATTTGCCGTATTATGCGTTGGGTTTGTAACAGTTGCATGCAACGCCGTTGGGTAAAAAGCCCGTGTCCGAGCATTTCGCGCAAGTGAACTGCGGGAAAAGCTGCGATTCTTCAATTCCTAAGCCCGATAAAATCGCTTTGCGTTCGGACAATAATTCGGCTTTTTCTTTCGTTAAATTCGGTAAAAAAGCGGGTTCGAAAACTTCCGCTTTCGCAAGCGCGATCTCCATTTTCGAAAGCTTGGACGTGATTTCTTTAAACCGCGCGTTTCCGTTCGCTTTCGCCAAGTACTTGTCCGCGCGGGATTGCGCCTTTTCGCGAAGTAGCGCGTAGTACCGCTCCCGATCGGATTTTGCGTTCGCCGCTTCTACGTTGGCGTTTTGATAGCCCGTCCGAGCGGAAGTTTTTGCCGCTCCGTCGAATGTAGGGGCTGCGGGAATTTGTTTTACGTCGTAGATTTCCGCGCGCTTCCAATCGGATAAAATTTTGTTCATGTACGGGATCGGGTTGCGGCTTGCGGCGCTTTGCTTTGCGGCTTCCAAGATCATCGCGTCGTTGAACTTCCATTCCCGCCACGTCTTGACCAAAGCCAAGTTGGCGGCGGTTTTCCGCAGTCCGCCGCAGACTTCCTGCATTTTGCCGAACAGTTTGAGCTCGTCGTTCTTTTCTTTTAAGAACTCCTTGACCCCGTCGCGGGAAACGATCCCGTCCGAGAAAAGTTGACCAATCAACGTATTCATCGCGTCGAAATCTCCGCGCTCCGTTTTCATGCAATAGAGCGCCAAATCCAACAGCGAAGCTTCGTCAAACCCGTAATTGTACCATTTTTCCGTGTATTCGTCGATAAAGGGGGCGGGATTTTGTACTTTCGCGCCCAGCTTTCTGCCGATACGGAACGTCAAATTTGCCAACGAGTCGCGGTCGGTGAGATAGTTCTCGATTTCCTGCGCGGTGAGTTTTCCCTTTTCCCGCAACTCGTCCAAAGTCAAATCGAGCGCGTTCATTGTGCCGCGCTTAAGTTTTTTTGCGGCGGCAATCACTCCGTCTTTGGCAAAACCCAGCGTTTCCGTCCATTTGCCGTAGAGCGCGTAATCCGTTTCGTCGGGTGTGCGTTGGTAGATCGACATAGCGGCAAAGACCGCCGTAAGATCCTTTTCGTGCGCGTTGTAGTTGGAAAGCTCCCGTTCGACTTGTTCGTAAGTGGACAAGCCGTTGCGGAGCAACTTTTTCGCTTTGTTGAAGATATAGGACGGGGAAACGGTTTCGCCCTGCTTGTTGATGCAGTATTCCGCAATCAGCAAAAACGCCTGTTGTTGCATGGAAGTTTCTTCCAAGAATTGCATATACTTGACGTAATCGCCCGCGGAAACGAATTTCCCGACTTTTTGCATTTTGCGTTGCAATTCCTTGTTGAAATCGGCGTACTGTTCATAGCGGATCTTTTTCGGCTTTCCGACGGCGGAGCGTACGGGCAAGTATTGCACCGTGAACGGGTCTTGCGCGAGCACCGCGACAAGGTCGTAATCTTCCCAAAACGCAAACGCTTGCTTAATTTTTTCTTCCGTCGTCTTTAAGACTTCCGCCATGGAGCGCACACCGAACTCAGCGTCGGTATTTTGGCATAAGTACAGCCCGTAAAGGTATACTTTTACGGCAAAATCGTCCGCTTCGGGCAAATATTTCGTGATGAATTTGTTTTCGACGATGGTGTACGCGCTGTCAAAGTCTTTGGAAAGAGAACAAAACGCCATGGCTTCCCCCTGATTTTCTTTGTGAAGAATTCGAAAAATTTCTCTCTTCCTTTTCAGAATTCTTGCATTCTTTGAAGAAATAGTGTATAATAAAATAGTATAGTTGTCTTAATGCCCTTTTTTTGAAGAGAGTACGTCTATTATACCCGTTTTCAAATTCAAAAGCAAGGTGTTTTGATAGAAATTTTGGAAATTTCCGAAAAAAGTCGAAAAGCGTAGCGTAAGGGGGATCGAGCATGAAAATTCTACACACGTCCGATTGGCATATTGGGAAACGCCTGATGGGACGGGAACGCTTGGACGAACAAGCGGAAGTGTTAGA
>JAFVRU010000119.1 GCA_017504065.1 Clostridia bacterium | reverse complement strand
TCCTCTTCTTTCTCGTCGTCAAATTCGGAATCGGGAATACCCAAATCAATTTCTTCTTCGTCGTCGTCAAGATAGCTGCGCCACGACGCGTCTTCTTTGTCTTCGTCTTCTTCCGTAATTTCGTCTTCGTATTCCGTCTTTTTCTTACATTCTTCGCACATCTTTTCGCCGAGAATCATATAATTTTCTCCGCAAATCGGGCAAAGCTCCGTTTCTTCCATGTTTTCCTCGGCATCAAAGCCGTCGGAAAAAGTTCTTTCGCCGCTGAGTTCCTTTACGCAAACGTCGCAAAACTCCTGCTCGTCCGCGTCAATAAAATTCAATTCGCATCTAGGACATATTACGTATCTTGCCATATCTGATTTTCCCTCGTTTTAACTATATAATGATTTTGCTATATTATATTAAGAATTCGCAATTTTGTAAACTGTTTTTCGTATGATTTTAAAAGATTTTAAAAATTTTTTTCCCTTTTTTGGAAAAAAATACCGCTTCCTATTCGGAAACGGTATTTTTCATTCTCTTATTCGGTTTTTTCTTCTTCCGCCACAGGCGCTTCTTCTACAACTTCTTCGGTCGTTTCTTCTACCGTTTCCGCTGCGTTAGGAGCTTCTTCTACGATCGCTTCCGCTTGCGCTTCAGCGGGCTTTTCTTCCGCTTCGTCCGTTGCGTATACGTCGATGGACTTATCGTCCGTCGTATCGATCTTCTTGCGCTTATATGCGTTTACGGTCGCTTCTGCTTCCTTCTTTCTCGCGCTCTTCTTCTTGCAAACGATGATCGTGGGAATCGCCACCGCCGCGCCGACTACGAGCACGCAACCAATTACGATCAACGCGATCGCCCAACCGGGCATACCGTCATCCGCCGTTTCTACGACTTCTTCTTCCAACAAAAGGGTGGTCCAGGACGAAGAAATTTCTTCCGCGTCGCTCGCTTTCATCTTCCCGACAAGCGCCAAGAAGTTGCTTTCAAATTTGCCTGCAAACTCCCCGTTTTCCGCAAATTTCGCTACGAACGCTTCAAATTCTTCGACTTGGTATTCGCTATACAAAGATTTTACTGCGTCGAATTTATCTCTCGTGCCCGTACGGAAATAGTATTCCATTGCGTCTTGCAACGCGCTATTTTCATCGTACTCGTCGATATAGTCTTGCACCGATTGATACGCTTCGTTCCGCGCAATGATTTCTTGCGTCGTGCCGAGCTTCGCCGCGTAAACATAGTTATACGCCGTCGCGCCGTCGCCGTAGGATTGCGCGTTGGAATACAATACCGTATCCCCGATCATTTCGGGCTTATACCAAGCGGAATTCCAATCCACGAAATCTACCGTTACCGGTTGATATTCTTCTTTCACACGGAGCGGGTCAAGCACGTTATAGTGTTCTTTCGTACCCGTGTAGTTGATACGGGACAAACCGTTTCCGTTCGTACCTGCCGTATAGTAATACAAATAATCGCCTTCGATCTTAAAGAGCGTTGCGTCCGTCAAATCGTGCGCCATCGCAATAGGCGTTGCTACGCCGTTTGCATTGGGTACGGCTTTATACAACGTTTCGCCGTCCAAATAAAAATATACGTGTTCCCGAGCGTTATCTTTCACCGCTACGGTGAAGATCGCGCTGCTCGAAGCTTTGGTCGTATCTTGCGCAACGACGTCGAGCACCGTGTTCCCGCTTACCGTATTCCATTCCGTTCTTACGTGCGGCAAATAGTAGAGCTGCGAGCTTTCCGCTTCGGAAGAAGTCTTTACAACTTCCGTTCTCGTGAAGTATACGCCGTCGTTTGCAAAGCGTTGCAAGGAATAGGTGTACCCGTCGGGTTCTACGCGGAGCGTATCCTTTTCGCTTTCGTTGTTGTATTGCGTCAAGTTCGAAGACGAACCCACGCCGTCCAAGACGAGCGTACCGAGATTCACGTACGGATAAGTCGTGTAGTCGGAAGCCGAGTAGCCGTCATACGATTTTTCCAAATACGTTTCGTCGAAATCGTAAGTTTTGCCGCCCGTTACCGTATATTTCGCTTCGCTTGCGGAAACGGTCGCCGTTGCCGCTGCGTTGACGCAATAGAGTTGGTCATAATTCAACGTTTGGGGGTTCGCGCTGTCCGCTTCTTCCACAACCGACATCGTATAGTAGACGTTGGCGTCGGTAGGATCGCTTTCGTTATAGAAGAACGTAGATTTCGCGCCCGATACCAAAACCGTATGCGTATCCGTCGCCGTGTTGTAGGATTTGAGCGCTCCGTCTTCTTCGTACAAGCAGTAAACGGCTTTATTTTCCCCTTCGCCCGCTTCTACGAACCGATACTTCGACGAATTGCTTTCCAAACGGAAATAGTAATCCTTCATCGCTTCCGAACCGTCGAGCTTCGCGCACTTGAAATCGAGCCAAGTATTTTCAACGTCGCCTTTTAAGTTCTTGTCCCGCGTAGGCGTTGCGAAGTATACGTAATCCCCGTAAATATAAATCCCTGCGTCGTAGTTTTGCGCTACGAACAACATCGGTACAACCGTTTGAACGTTCGCGTAGTTGCCTACGTCGAGATCGGCGCGAGCGATACGCATCAACGCGCCCTTTTCTACGCTACCGTATTTATTGCTTGCCGTATAACTTTCCGACGCGTTGATGAAATAGACGAAATTGTCTTTTTCCACCGCAAACCCGCCGTTGGACACCGCCGCCGTTTCCGTCGATACGTAATCTTCAAGTTTCGTACCCGTGTACGAACCCCCTTTACAGCCTGTAAGCGAAAATGCCGTTCCAATTACCGCCGTTGCCATCGCAAGCCCGAAAATTCTTTTTGCTTTATTCCTCATTTTGTAAGGACTCCTTCCTGATAAAAGTTTGTCAAACGTTCACACCCTAGCTTTCAAAAATTTTTTTCTTTCTACCGATTTTCGGCGCGCGAGTGCATTGTCCGACAATATTAACGCATACTCTATTATATATCAAATCGTCAATTAAAGCAAACGCTTTTTTGCCGTTTTCTATGAAAATTTTAGATTTTGGAGTTTTTTTATGGCTGAACCCTTCGGATTGTTCCATTTTTTAGAAAGATTGCTTGCGCAAAACACCGCAAGCGAGCCGTTTACTCCCCCGTCCGCACCGCCGTCGGAGTCAGAATCCTTAAGCGCTGATACGTTTGAACCGACGAATACAAACGAACCCGCCGCGCCAAATGCATGCCTATCCTTTTTGCAAGCGCACGACGCGCGAGCAAAAAACTTACGAAAAAAATAACGGTATTGCATTGCTGCAATACCGAAATTTTTCGTTGTGTTCGCCGTAACGTTCTCTGATAGATTATCTCTTCGAGAATTGCGGAGCGCGACGAGCTTTCTTCAAGCCGTACTTCTTTCTTTCCTTGGCTCTAGGGTCTCTCGTAAGGAAGCCTGCAGCCTTCAACGTAGGACGGCTGTTTTCTTCCGCTTCGAGCAACGCGCGAGCAACGCCGAGACGGATCGCCCCTGCTTGACCGGTATAACCGCCGCCGATAACGTTTACGAAAATGTCGTACTTGGTTTCCGCTGCTACCGCTACAAGGGGTTGCTTCACGATATATTGAAGCGTGCCTTGCGGGAAATAATCTTCAAACGTACGGTCGTTGATCACGATCGTACCGTTGCCGCCGGGAATAAGACGAACGCGGGCGATTGCTTTCTTTCTTCTGCCCGTGCCCCAGAATTGAAGCTTCTTTTTAACATTTGCTTTAGCTTTAGCCATAATTCACTCCTCTCCTTAGTCCAATTTCAGCACTTCGGGCTTTTGCGCCGCGTGGTTATGATCCGCACCCTTGTAGACCTTCAGCTTTTTCAGCATCGCTCTACCAAGGCTGTTCTTGGGCAACATCCCTTTTACCGCTTCGTACACGGCAAGGTCGCTCTTTTCCGCCATCATTTTCTTGTAAGAAATTTCTTTCAAGCCGCCGATGTAGCCCGTGTGATATCTGTAGAATTTATTTTCCAACTTCTTCCCGGTAAGCACCGCTTGATCGGTGTTGATTACGATTACGAAATCGCCGGTGTCCACGTTGGGGGTAAACGTCGGTTTGTTCTTTCCGCGAAGCACGGAAGCAACGCGGCTCGCAAGACGACCAAGGGGAACGCCCGCCGCATCCACGACGTACCATTTTCTTTCAACCGTTTCGGCGTGCGCCATGTAGGTTTTCATAATATGTTACTCCTTCTTTCCGTAGATTTTTCTTTTTTATGAATACTTTCGCAATTTGAAGTTCGTCCTTTCAAATCCGTTCAACTAACGGGGAAAAACGGTATTTTCAAGCACTTCCCGCAACTTGCTTATTTATTGTATTATGAAACGAAATTTAAGTCAAGCTGTTTTGCGACGGATTTTTCAACTTTTTTTAAAATTTTTAATTTTTTTTTGTTTTTCCCTTTTTCCGCCCGCTCCCTACTCCCCTACGCGTATATATATAATAATGTAGCCGCTCGGAAAAATCGGAAAAGGACAAAGGTTTTTTTGATTAGCCGCTTCTTTTAATTGCTTTTTCAGGAAAAATGGAGTATAATATTCTCGGCTGAAAAAAAGTTAAATTTGGAGGACAACCCATTATGCCTTTAGTAACCACTACTGAAATGTTTAAAAGAGCTTACACGGAAAAATACGCAATCGGCGCTTTTAACGTGAACAACATGGAAATGATCCAAGCGATCGTAGAAGCGGCAAACGAAGAAAAATCCCCCGTGATTTTGCAAGTTTCCGCAGGCGCGAGAAAATACGCGAACCCCGTATACTTGAAACATCTCGTTCAAGCTGCGGTAGAAACGACGGACATTCCTATCGCGATGCACCTTGACCACGGCGCGGATTTCGAAATCTGCAAAGCTTCTATCGACGGCGGCTTTACTTCCGTTATGATCGACGCTTCGTCACATCCTTGGGAAGAAAATATCGCGATCACGAAAAAAGTCGTAGAATACGCGCACGACCACGGCGTCGTTGTCGAAGCCGAACTCGGTAAGCTCGCAGGGATCGAAGACGACGTAAACGTAGACGCAGCGGACGCGCAATTTACTTCCCCTGACGAAGTAGAAGAATTTGCGGCTCGTACGGGAATCGACTCCCTTGCGATTGCAATCGGGACAAGCCACGGCGCTTACAAGTTCAAGCCCGGTCAAGATCCCAAACTCCGTTTGGATATCTTGGAAGAAATCGGCAAGAGATTGCCCAACTTCCCCATCGTCTTGCACGGCGCTTCGTCCGTTCCCCAAGACAAAGTCGCAATCGTCAACCAATACGGCGGCGAAATGCCCAACGCGATCGGGATTCCCGAATCCGAACTCCGCAAAGCGGCGCAAATGGCGGTTTGTAAGATCAATATCGACTCTGACCTTCGCGTAGCGTTCACGGCGGCGATCCGCAAGCATTACAGCGATTTCCCCGGTCATTTCGACCCCCGTCAATACCTTGGCGACGCGCGCGCAATGATGAAAGAAATGGTAAAACACAAGATCGTCAACGTGCTCGGCTCGGCAGGCAAAGCATTCTAAGAAGAAAACTTCAACCGCTCCGCGAAATATCGCGGAGCGGTTTTTTTGTCCGATTTTTTTCGATTGTTTCTATTCGTTTTTTCGATTTATATACGCTCCGATAAAGCCCGTCGGTTTTAAATCATCGCGTACGGATTGAGTAATTCGCCCAGCTTCTTTTCATCCAAGCCTTCTTCTTCCGCCAAAATTTCCCGTACGTTGCGTTTTTCTTTCAACGCCCGTTTGGCGATCGCCGCCGCCCTTGCGTACCCTAAATGCGGGCACAGCGCGGTTACTACCCCGATACTCCGCTCCACTTCTTCTTCACAAACTTCCGCGTTGACCGTCAAGCCTTCGATACAATCCCGCCTGAACGTATTCACCCCGTTATGCAGGATCTCCAACGACTCGAACAGCGCGTAGAATGCGATCGGTTCGAACGCGTTGAGCTCCAACTGTCCCGCTTCCGCAACGTGCGTTACCGTTACGTCGTTGCCCATGATCCGAAACGCAATCTGATTGACGACTTCGGGAATGACGGGATTGATTTTCCCGGGCATAATCGACGACCCGTTTTGTTTGGGGGGCAAATTGACTTCCGCAAACCCCGTTCTCGGTCCAGACGACATCAACCGCAAATCGTTGGCGATTTTCGACAGCGTTGTAGCACAAGCTTTGACGATCCCCGATACGTACACGAAACAGTCCAAATTCTGCGTTGCGTCGATCAAGTCTTCCGCCTGCGTCAGCGAAAGCCCCGTTACGTCGCAAAGCGTCGGAACGATATTCTTTAAGTAATACGCGTCGGCGTTGAGCCCCGTCCCGATCGCCGTACCGCCCATGTTCAGCACCGAAAGCGCGCCAATCGCTTTTTCGAAACGCGCGATATCCCGCGTAACGGCAGAAGCGTACGCGCCGAACGACTGCCCGAAACTCACGGGGACGGCGTCTTGGAGTTGCGTTCTGCCCATTTTGATTACGTTTTTAAATTCCTTACTCTTTTCCGTCAACGCGTCGCGGAACGTTTCCAACGCTCCGATCGCCTTTTTCAGCATACGGATCAAAGCGATTTTGCCCGCGCTCGGATACGCGTCGTTGGTGGATTGTCCGCAATTCACGTGGTCGTTGGGGTGTACGATCGTATAATCCCCTTTTTCCCCGCCGAGCAGTTCGATCGCGCGGTTTGCAATCACTTCGTTTGCGTTCATATTCAAAGACGTACCCGCGCCGCCTTGGATCGCGTCCACGATAAAGTCCTTGAAATATCCGCCTGCGAGAATTTCGTCGCAAGCCTTTGCAACGGCTTCCGCTTTCTCGCTATCGAGCACGCCCGCCGCCGCATTCGTCAACGCCGCGGCTTTTTTAATCTCCACGATCGCGCGGATCATTTCCTTGTGCGTTTTCCGTCCGCTGATCTTGAAATTCTCATAAGCCCGCAAAGTCTGCACGCCGTAGTATGCTTGGATCGGAATTTCCTTTTCCCCAAGCGAATCGTATTCCGTTCTATATTGTTTCATAGCCGAATTCTCCTTCCCTTCTTTGATTATAACACAGTTTTCAAAGATAATCAACACTACGAACGAAATTTTTTTAAGAAGCTGCGATTTCTTTCTCTAACTCGGGCTGCTCCAACTCGGACTGCGTTGCTGCGGTTTCAACCGCTTCCGCGCGTTTTTTCGCTTTTCGACGCTCCCAAGCCCGAACGCAATAGTACGCAGTCATTTGTACTCCGCCTGATAATATCCACGTGATCGGATAAATGATATAAATTTTCTCGATCGTTTGCACGGCGAACAAGGGATAGATTGTCCAAATATATATAAGCCGCGCTACACACGTGAAAAACAGGTTAATGAGCATCGGAAAAATCGAATACCCCATGCCGCGTAGCGTTGCCCCGAAAATATACATGAAACTCATCAAAATTTGCGTTGCGGAAATATACGCAACCCACTTCAAGGCTTCTTCGATTACGGCAGGATCGCGGTTGTAAAGCATACAAACATACTTGCCGAACAGGAGCATTACCGTTCCGTAAAAAGCTTGGAAACACATGCTTGCAAACATACCTGCCCCCACGATTCGATTGATACGCTCGGGCTTTTTCGCTCCAACGTTTTGTCCGACAAACGTTACTACGCCCTTTTCTACCGACGAAGCAAACGCGTCGCAAAACATGTCCACGTTCGAGCCGATACTCCGCCCCGCAAGCGTGATCGAACCGAATTTGTTCACTTCCGCCTGCATCAAAACGTTGGACAAAGAAAACATGCAGGAGCTCACCCCTGTCGGCACGCCGATGAGTAGGATATGTTTTACTTCCCGTTTATAAAAACGGGTTTTTTTAAAGCTGTATTTTTCAGCGCCTTTCGCGCGCATTAAATCGATCAATACCCAAACGGCGGACACATATTGCGAAATCACCGTCCCGAGCGCAACCCCTACGACGTGCATGTCGAAAAACACGACGGTTACGATATTGATGACGACGTTCAAAACGCCTGCGACGAACAGATAATACAAGGGCTTTTTCGTTTCCCCGACCGCGCGCATAATCGACGCTCCGAAGTTATAAATCATCATCGCGGGCGCGCCCAAGAAGTAGACACGCAAATACAGAACGGACAAATCGAGTACGTCGGACGGAACGTCGATCGCCTGCAAAATCCAACGGCTGGCAACGATCCCGAGCGCTAAAACGAATATTCCGCTGACAAAGGACAACGCCATCGCGCTATGCACAACGCGGTGCTTCCGTGCTTCGTCTTTTGCGCCGAACGCATTCGCCATCGCAACGTTCGCGCCGACCGAAATTCCAATAAATAAATTGACGAGCAGGTGTACCGTGGACGACGTGCCCCCAACGGCGGCTTGGTATTTCGATCCAGCAAACTGTCCGACGATCGCCACGTCCGCTGCGTTGAATAACACCTGCAAAAGCGTTGCAATCGCCATCGGAATCGAAAACAAAATCAAATTTTTTAACACCTTGCCGCTCGTGAAATCTCGACTCGTTTTCCGTGCGACGTGGTTTCTATGGAAATGCATATTTTTCTCCTTGTCCGTTTTCCCTAATACATTATACTCCGCAAGAGAAAAAAGTCAAGTGTTTGCATTGGAAATTCTTGTCATAATAGGGGCGCAAAAATGCGCACGAGCACCCGCACCAAACGCTGGAAAAGGTTGGTCTTGATTTTGTCGGGCGTAATAAAAATACTCCGTTCCATAGTGTCGAGCATATCGGCTTCGATATCGCGCAAACACGCCGTTCTATACATCCAAACTCCGTTTTCAAAATGGTGTACTAAGCTTCGGTAATCCAAATTCATCGTTCCGACCAACCCGATCTCGCCGTCGATCAAATAGCACTTGGCGTGGATAAATCCCGCTTCATATTCGTAAATTTTTACGCCCGCGCGCATGATTCGCTCGTAATACGTTTTCGTCATTTCAAACACGATTTTCTTGTCGGGAATATGCGGCACGATAATCCGCACGTCCACCTCTTTCGTCGCCGCGTTTTCCAAAGCCAAACACATGTCGTTGTCCACGATCAAATAGGGAGTCATGATATACGCGTATTTTTTCGCGTTCGACAACATATCCACAATCAACCCATGCGCGACTTGATGCTTGTACATCGGCGCAGGTCCGTCCCCGAACGGCACAAGATACCCGCTTTCTTTTTCCGACGTTTCAGGGAATAGCTGCTCCGCCGCCATAGGCTTCGGCAAACGCTTGACGTTGAGCCCGAAATCGATCAAAAAGAGCTTGGTGAACTCGTACACGGCTGCCCCTTCCAAGCGAATTCCAACGTCTTTCCAATGCCCGAACCGACGGGTGAGATTGACGTATTCATCCGCAATATTCACCCCGCCCGTGTAACCGATCTTTCCGTCGATGATCGTCATTTTTCGGTGCGAGCGGTTGTTGAATTCGTTGTTTGCCTGCCCTTTCAAGCGGGAAAACGGCGTCGCTTTGATCCCGAATTTTTGCAACTTTTTCGCGTAGTTCCCCGGCAACGTCGTCATACACCCGATATCGTCGAATACGACCCGCACGTCCAAACCCGCGCTCGCTTTGTCTTTGAGAATTTCCAAGATGGAGTTCCAAAACTCCCCTTCTTCGATGATGAAATATTCCATAAAGATAAAGCGCTCGGCGTTTTTCAAGTCTTGGAGCATGCTTTGCCAAAGCGTTTCACCCTGCGAAAAGTACGTTTGTTTGGTGTCGGTGAACAAATGCCCGTAGGAAAACCGACAAAGTAGCTGCGCTTGATTGCCCGCCGTCAAGTTTTCCGCTTTTAACGCCGCAAACAACCGTTCGTCGTTTTCGGGATATTGCCGACCGTAGAGCTTTTTCAACCGCCGCACGTATTTTTGGCTGAAACTTCTCGAATAGAAAAGAAAGTACAGCATAAATCCCGCGATGGGCAAAATCAGCACGAATAACAGCCACGGAATTTTGTATTCGGGATTGTCGTTGGACGCGATGATTTTGATTACGCACACGATTTGCGTTACAAGCGCCGCGAGATAAAAATACGGCACGAAATAACAAAGCAGCGCGACTACCCCAATGATTGCGCATACTTCGAAAACCGTGATCAAAACGGCAAAGATAAACCGCGCGGGAACATACGTATACGACCGCTCCACCGTCTTTTTTCCCTGCTTGATTTTATAGTTTCTTTTCATCTTACGCTCCTGTACAAAAACCCGACATAAAGTCGGGTTTTCGCTGTTTATTTGGAATTTTTTGCCTGTTCAATGCGTTCGTTGGCAGCCGCCGTCCGCGCTTTTGCAGCGTCGATTTGTTCTTGGCGTTCCGCGCTCATCTTCGCTTGACGGGCCTTGGGCGACATTTTCGCTTCTTCCCAAGTCGCTTTGGATTCCGCTTTTGCCGCTTCAAAATTCGCTTTATCGACTTCGTGTTGTTCCTTTGCGCTTTGTTTCATATCCGAAAACGCGTTTTTGAAAAATTGTTTGATTCCCATGATTTTTACTCCTTTTTTATCCCTTGATCGGGTTTTTCTACGTCAAGTATACCCATTTGTTGTTTTTAAACCGCTAAAATTTTGTAAACGTTTTGTAAAATTTCGAAATTGTTGCAAAAAAATCGACGTCTGCGAACGCAAACGCCTATTTTCTATTTACGCATTGTTTACCGTTATATTTTCCAACCAATATTGGAAAGCAAACAGCTTCTTTTCCGCTTCTTCTCCGTTTCCGAAATAATCGAGCAGCGTTTCACCGAGCTCGGGAAGCTCTTTCTCATCGCCTTTTAAGTAGGCTTGCAAACGCTCCCGACAAGCTCGCATTCGGCGCGATAACGCGCCCATTCTCGCGTCTTGGATCTCAAACCCGTACGGCTTATTGTCGGTATACCAAACCGTCTTAAACGCGTCATAGAACTTGTCCAGCTTGATTTCCGCCGATCGGATTACCCCCACAAGGTTTTGCAATTCCGTTGTATCTTCCGCTTGATACGCCGCGCGTAAGCGTACGCCCAAGTCGTATTTGACCGACATAAAATCGCAAAGCTTCGCCAAATATCCGTAGATATATCCGAACTTTTCGCTTCCCCGCGCATATTTTTGTAAACGCTTGGCGATCGTTTTATATTCTTGCGCGCCGCCGTCAGGCAAATTCGCGTCGAAATACCCCGAGAACAAATCGCTGTAAAACATGTATCGACTCGGATTACAGGGTAAACCTTGTCCTTTATTTCCGCAAATCTCGTTGGGAGCGTCCATTTGTAGCATCGCGTCAAAGCTTTCTCCTACGATTTCTTTAAATTCCGCCTTGATCTTTTGTATGCTCGTTTCGCCGTCGTAAATGCGTTTGGAATAGTACAAAACAGGCAAAAGCGAAAACTTCGGGCACTCCCCGCCGTCGTCGCCCCAAATGGTGATAAAGATTTTTTCCATACCGCTCTTTCGACAAGCTTTCATCGCCGCTCCCATCGCCCGCAACGAGAAACGGTTGATCGGCGCGAACCCGTACCAAGACCAGATCCCGCCCGCGTACCAAACGTTGTCCGTGATTTTCTTGTGGTTTTTAAAGGAACGTTCGTATTTATTTTGCTGCGTACTATAATAATCCCAATAAACGAGCTGTACGCCGTCGGGCACGATTTTCTTTTCTTCGTCGCTTACGCAAAACTTCTTCGGATCGGTGTAGTAATCCCCTTTCCCGAGCTCGTTAAAGAACATATCCGACCAAGTGAGTATGGTAAACCCGTGTTTTTGCGCAATTTCACGGACGCGGACAAGATGGCGTTTGAGCATTTCCGCGCGCTCTGCAGGCCCGTGTTTATCGCGATACGCGCCAGCGCCGAGAAAGTAAGCTTCGTCCATACCCACGTGCGCTACGCGCGTCGTAAAGTATTGTTCTAACGTCGCGAAAATATTGTCGATAAGCGTATACGTACGTTCTTCGTCCACGAGTAACACGTCGATACAATCGCGAACCGTACGGTAATAAACGGGCCAACGGAACAGCGTTTTCAGGTGTGCGAGCGTTTGCACGCAAGGGATCAACTCAATTCCTTTTGCCAAGCAATACGCGTCGATCTCCTTTAATTCGTCTTTGGAATATCTACCCCGCAAATATCCGAAATACGGCTCGTTGTCCACTTCGTACGTATCTTCCGTATACAGCATAAGCATATTATACCCAAACGCTTTCAAGTAGTCCACGTATTTTTTAATTTGTTCGACTTTCATAACCGCGTTGCGGGACATGTCCAGCATCGCGCCGAAATATTTCTGTTGCATAACTCATTCTTTCCTTTAATTCCTGTTTTTAATAATTTCGTCGATTTGGTTTGCGATCGCTTCCGCGCAATACTTCGCGATGATCGCCTGCCCTTTCTCGCCGGGATGCACCCCATCCGCGCAAAACGCCGACCAAGGCGTTTTCATACACTCTTTCGCGAAAATTCCGTCCAACGGCACGTATTCGTCCGCAAATTCCACCGCAAGTTCCCGACAGCGTTCGATAACCGCGTTGAGATCCATCTTCATCTTTTTCATGCTTTCTTCGGGCAACAAATACGGCTCTAACATAACGATTTTTGCGTTTGTATCCGCTTTCAGGCGGCGCAAAATATATTTATAGTTCGAATACGTCCCTTCGGAGCTGATATACTTTTCAGGATACGCGAATGCGTGCCAAACATCGTTGACCCCAATCATAATCGACACGATGTCGGGTTGAATATCCCGAAAATCCGTTTCGTAGCGTTGTACCAAATCAAGCGTACGATTACCGCCGATACCAAGATTGATAAACTCGAATTCTTCGTTCGGGTATTGTTTCTTTAAAATTTCAGCGACCATTGTCGTATATCCCGCCAAGTTGTGGATATCCCCGCGGACTCTGCCCGCGTCCGTGATCGAATCGCCTTGAAATAAAATTCTCATAGTTTTTCTCCTTTTTTATCGTTATTTGTTTCAATCAGCACATTTCGCTATCGCTCATGCAGGAAGATTAAATTTCCCGTTCGAAGAACCCTTTCAAGGAAACAGGATTTTTCCCGACCGCAGGCTTCTCGCCGAGTAAGACCCGCACCGCCGAACGTTGCACGTCCGCGCCGTTCATATACGCATTCACGTACGTTTTAAGATACGGAAATTCATACAGCTTGAACGGATCCCCGAACGACACGAACACGAGCTTCGGATGCTGCAAAATGTACCCGCGCCAGAACGTCATAATGTTGTTCCACCCCACACGGAGCGAACCGCCGTGATAGTTCCCCGGGTGAAACGGACAACTGATGATGATGGTTTCGTATTCGTCCATGATCGCCTTGATTTCTTTATGCTTGGGATTGTCTAAATACGTTACCTGATACCCGCGCGCTTCAAATTCTTCTTTCATTGGCGCGAACTCGTCCCCCCGCGGCGGTTGGTTCCAAAACGGCTGCAACATATTCACCATCAAAATCTTCGCGCCCTTGGAAAGCTTCAACGGCAAAATATTTTGTCTATCGCGCACAAACGTAATACTTCTGTCTACAAGATCGTCCGCCAACGCGCGCACTTCTTCTTGCGTAACCGAAATTTCCGCCAAAACCTTGGCTTGGTCTTCGAACAACCGCGCTTTGTCTTTCAGGAAAAACAACCGCGCTACCGCGTCGCGCAACCGCTCCATCGAGATTTCCCCGTTCTTGACCGCTTCAATCAACAAATCGTAATCGCTCGGCTCAGGGAATAAAACCACATCCCCGCCGCCTTTCACAAACGCGATCGCGAGCTTGTCAAGCGGCATCATACTCGCCGCGCCGATCATACTCATCGCGTCGGAAACGATACAGCCCTTAAACCCGAGTTCTTCTTTCAAAATTTTCGTCATGACGTTATAGGAAAGCGTACCGGGTAACGCGTCGTTCTCGTTTTCGGTTTCTTCCGCCCAAGGCAACGAAATGTGCCCGACCATAACCGACGGACAACCTTCGTCGATAAGCGTTTTATAAACCCGTCCGTACGTAGCGTACCATTCGTCCTTGGGTAGACGGTTGATTGTCGTACAGAAATGCCCGTTCCGATCATCGCTGCCTTCGCCGGGATAATGCTTTAAAGTCGGCATTAAATACCCGTTTTCAAGCAAGCCCTTGTTCCACGCGCCCGCATTTTTGATGACAACGTCAGGATCGTCGGAATACGCGCCGATATTCGCAAGCGGACAGTTTTTATTGATTGCAAGATCCACGCAAGGCCCGAACGCCCAATGATAGCCGTACTGACGACAACGTTTTGCGGTCAAACGCGCGGCTTGGGTCGCTTTTTCAGGGCAACAAGCCGCAGCCCGTCCCATCGCAGTCGTGAAGCTATCTTCGCCGGGAATAACGTCGCCGGGTCCGTTGAGAATATCGTTCGCAACGATACAGGGCGCTTTGGTTACTTCGTTAACGATCGCAACGTAGCGCGCAATTTTTTCTTGAGTCATCGGTGAGCCGATAAAGATTCCACCGGGCTTGATTTTGCGTAAAATTGCTTCTACTTCCTTTTCATCGTCTTTGTCGTATATGTCGTAACAAAGAATTTGCCCAACCATTTCTTCTACCGACAGCGAATCGATGAGCTTCTTAAAATTTTCCATTGTGTTTTCTCCTGTTTTCTTAATTATTTTCTACGGATTTTCTCCGTTTATTTCCATTGTTTTGTTCGTTACGTGCCTTTACAATAGATTCTATCACTTCACGTCGCTCGTTCTAATATGATAATACAGATAACGACCAAGCCCCACCTTTCCCTTAAGAAAGATAGAAAGACTTAGTCAAGGCGTTGCCTTGTAGATCGCCACGTTTCGCTATCGCTCATGCCGGAAAATTAAATTTCCCGTTCAAAGAAGCCTTTCAATGAAACAGGGTTCTTTCCCACCGCAGGCTTCTCGCCAAGCAAGACCCGCACCGCCGATCTTTGCACGTCCGCGCTGTTCATATACGCATTCACGTACGTCTTAAGATACGGAAATTCATACAACTTAAACGGATCGCCAAAGGATACGAACACGAGCTTCGGATGCTGCAAAATGTACCCGCGCCAGAACGTCATAATGTTATTCCAGCCCACACGAAGCGAACCGCCGTGATAGTTCCCCGGGTGGAACGGACAACTGATGATGATGGTTTCGTATTCGTCCATGATCGCCTTGATTTCTTTATGCTTGGGATTGTCCAAATACGTTACCTGATACCCACGCGCTTCAAATTCTTCTTTCATTGGCGCGAACTCGTCCCCCCGCGGCGGTTGGTTCCAAAACGGCTGCAACATATTCACCATCAAAAT
>JAFVRU010000118.1 GCA_017504065.1 Clostridia bacterium | reverse complement strand
TTTGATTTCCCAGTTTGCAGCTGCGCCGTTCACTTTCAAATCGGAAATCGTTACGGATTTCGCGAATTTCGTCATATCGAGCGTAGCTTCCGTAGCGTCGATGAGTACGCCTTTTTGGCTGGACGTAAGCGTTTCCGTATCGTCTTTGTCGATAATCGTTACGTTCGTCCACGAAGATTTTTCACCAAGCGTAACTGCGGGTTTACCTTCGCTTCCATCATAAGCTTCGCCTGCTTTTGCTACTTTACCATTGAAAATGATCGTTACGTTTTCTAATACCGCACCGTCATAACCTTCGTTATCGCTATATACTTTCGCGACTTTATCCACGTCCCCTGCGGGTACGGTGAAATTAAAGTTACAGTTACGGAACGTATCTACTTGTCCCAAACGATATCCCAAAGTTTGGTGCGTAATAAGCCCGCCGTTGATCGTATCGAAAGCCGTATAGTTTACGTTAGCGTTTACGTTTTCAATCAAAGCGCCGTTCATATATCTACCAAATAAAGCATAATACATACTAGATACCGTCAAGTTGTCAAACGTTACGTTCTTGATTGCCGAACCCGTTGCCATTTGACCACCATTCAAGAAACCACCGTAATAGTTTGCATTCGAAATCGTATGACCTAAACCGTCGAACGTACCCGTCATATTTTGTTCCCAAGTACCCCAATCCACCAAATCGGTGCCGTCGCAAACGACATCATTCGCTACGACTGTGTATTTCGCAGAACTAATCTTGCTATACCAACCTTGAAGTGTTGCTTGATTGGTGATGACGTAGTCTGCTACCGTTACGTCGCCGTAGTAGCACTTGTCGCCGTCATAAACTGCGATTTGACGTACGCCTGCCGCTGCAGGAATGCTGATTTCCGTTGCGCTAACGGGCGTAACTGCTACTTCTTTGCCGTCAACGTACATTTTTTCAACGCCTGCAAGTTGTACGTTGAAATTCGCTGCATTCAACGTGATTGCGCCGTTTTCTTGTTTTACGTATTTTGCGTTATATTTCGCCGCGACAGAGTTGTCTTCATAAACTACCGTAAGCGTTGTTTTACCATTTGCGTAAAGCGTGTCGCTTATTTTCGAGTTTTCCGCATCATATTTATACCAACCATCTGCTTCGGGCGTAGCTGTAACCGTCGTATTCAACGTGCCGTAAGCTTTTTGGCTGTCCGTTTTTACTACTTCGCCTGCGCTGTTCTTATATACGTGATTTACGGTGTAAGCATATTCTTTCGCCGTCGTATCAAACGTATCTATGTATTGCTCTTTCGCAGCTGCTGCGTTTTTGTCGTTTTCTGCTACCGCGCGTTGCGCTACGTAGTAAATAGAGCGGGTATTGTTTGCAATATCCCCTTGATATGCGTTTGCAAGTTTGTATTCTGTCCCGATTTTCACGTAACCGATACCCACAAATTCACGCGTTACGTTTTTCGGTTGAATGTTTACAAGCGAACCCCACATATCATACGTGCCGTCGTTGTTCATATCCGACAGCGTTGCGCTTTCTACAAGCGTTGCTTTGCTTTCCGCTGCGAAAATTACGCTTTCGCTAAGTACATAGTTGTAATCTGCAGGGAAAATCGCAATACCGTAGCTTGCGTCTTTTGTTTCCAACGTAGCGTACGTTGCCGCGTCCATATTCATTTGGAAACGGATCCCGTAGTTGTTGTCGTTTGCTACACGTACAGACGCGCCGTCTGACATAACAACTTTGGTAAAGTCGATGCCGTTAAACGCGCTGTCCGAAGCGCTTGCTACGTTGCTACCGAGTGCCATTGCTCCTCCAAACACGAAACCAGTTGCGAGCATCGATGCCAATAAGATTTTTTTGCTCTTCTTCATCATCTTGCCCTCCCTCAGTTCTTCAACGATCCGTCTGCCCAGCTGTCTGTGTACGAATCGTTCGAGTAAACGTCCACTTGCGATGTGCGAACAACGTCGTCTTTGCTCATGCGGAACGTGAACATTTCAGGAGCTACATAGTTCTTTGATCCTTTCATTTTTTTAGTTCTCCTTTTAAAAAATTTTTTTATATAACAACTAACTTATATAACCAATTGAAATGGATTTTGACTACCGTTCGGAAATATAGCTTTGATATACCCCGAACGGTAAGCGAACATTATGCAACAAACCAGAACCGCTTAAGAAAAGATTCCGTGGTTATGCAGTTCTTGTCTATTGACCTGTGTAATATACGTTTTACGCCCGTCGGCGTCTTTGGGCTTTATCGCGTCTTTCAGAGAATTAGATACATATTTCCAGCTCCGCCCACAAGGGTCTATGATCGGAATGGATGATATCCATCGCTTCAAACGATTTCACCGTAAATTCTTTCGATACGAAAATGTAGTCGATCGTACCGCTGGGATCGTAAGACGCAAACGTCGGAGTGTATCGATTCCCCGTAAGATCTGCCGCGTTTTGCAAACGCGCATAAATCGGTTCCAAACAGCCTTGATCGGGTACGGCGTTAAAGTCACCACAAAGGATAACCGGACGAGTTTCAGCATCTAACACTTCGATGAGTTTTTCTACCATGCGTTCTTGTTCCAAGCCGTTCAACCCGAAATGCGTCGTAATAAAACAAATTTCTCTGCCGACGTCTACCGTTGTTTTGACGATAATTCGATCTCCGTACCATTGCGTTTCCTCAGGGCGACGTTCATCTTCCGTCGGAGCGGGTACAAGATACGTCGTTACGTCTATGATTCTATATTTGCTTAATATCGCGTTTCCTGCGTAGTCCCCGTAGCTATCGACGGTGGATTCTCCATATTCGTAGTACTGCATACCGGAAGCGTTTGAAAGCTTAGCCGTTTGATCAGTATAAGCTGATCCAGCACCACTCTTACGGAATACTTCTTGAAGTCCTATAATATCCAACCCGAAAGTTTTAATCAGTTGCCCCGTTGCGGTGGGATTAATCTCCGCAACCGAACCGTCAGCATTATGTTTCGCGCAGCCCTCAATGTTGTATGTGCCTACCTTTAAGGAAATCGGCTTAGTTGCATTGTCTACCCAATCATCGACAAACACGTCGTTTTCGTAATTGTCAATTTGCTTTTCCTTATCGTCTGCATCGGTGATCGTCACGTTTGTCCAAGATGAATTTTTCATCGTTATCGCAGGGACTCCTTCTCCGCTTTCCCACGTTTCGCCCTCTTTTGCAACTTTACC